>NZ_JAEVHM010000320.1 GCF_016802865.1 Micromonospora parastrephiae
TGAGCGGGCCGGTGCCGTCCGGGCGGCTGCTGCGGACCCTGCTGCTCGACGCGGCCCTGCGCCGCGACCTGGCGACCCTGCGCACGCTGCTGCGCGGGTACGCGGACTGGCTCGCCGGCCAGGCCGACGCCGACGGGCGGGTCGTCGGCGCGACCGCGCTGGCGAGCACCGACAACGTGGTCGTCGACGGCGAGCGGTACGCCGTGCTCGACCCGAGCTGGCGGGCCACCGGCACGCTCCCCGCCGACGTGGCGCTGGCCCGCGGCCTGTGGCGCTTCGCGGCCGGCCTGCTCACCGGCGGGTACGCCCACCCGTGGTCGTCCACCCTCGACGTGGCCGGCCTGACCGTGGTGCTCGGCGGGCTCGCCGGCCACGACCTGGACCGCACGACCGTCGCCGAGGCGGTGGACGCCGAGGCGGAGGTCACGGCGGCCCTGCACCAGCTCGACCCCGACGGCCGGGTCACCCTGGCCAGCAGGCTGCACGCCGTCGCGCCGACCGACCCGCCGATCGGCGCGCAGAGCTACCAGCAGTTGCGTGAGGCGTGGCTGCGCCAGCGTGAGGAACTCAGCCGGCTCGCGGCGTTGACCGCGTGGACCGAGGAGCTGCTGACCTCGCGGGAGCGGGCGCTGCGCCGGGCCGAGGCGACGATCGGTCTGCTCAGCGGTTCGCTCAGCTACCGGGTCGGCCGGCTCGCCATCACGCCGGCCCGGCTCGCCAAGCGGGGCGCCCGCGCCGCCAAGCGCCGGGCCCGCACGGTGCTCGCCCCCAAGCAGGAGGAGCAGCAGTGACCGGACAGGACAGCCCGCCCGGCGAGCCGAGGATCGTCGGGATCGTGCAGGCCCGGATGGGATCGTCGCGGCTGCCCGGCAAGGTGCTCCGCCCGCTCGCCGGACGGTCCGTGCTGGGCCGGGTGGTGCGTGCCGCAGGGGACAGCGGTGTCCTCGCCGACCTGGTGGTCGCCACCAGCACCGACCCGGTCGACGACGCGGTCGTGGCCGAGTGCGAACGGCTGGAGGTGCCCTGCCACCGCGGGCCGGTCGACGACGTCCTGGACCGGTTCGTGGGTGCCCTCGCCGCGCACCCGGGCGACGCGGTCATGCGGTTCACCGCCGACTGCCCCCTGCTCGACCCGGAGATCATCACGCTGGTCGCCTCCGTGTACCGGGCGGTCCCCGGACTGGACTACGCGAGCACGTCGATCGCCCGTACGCTGCCCCGAGGGCTGGACGTCGAGATCATCCGCGCGGACGCGCTGCGCACCCTCGACCGGCTCGCCACCGGTCACCACCGGGTGCACGTGACCTCGTACGCGTACACCCATCCCGACCTGTTCCGGGTGCTCGGGGTGACGCTCACCCCGGACCGTTCGGGGCTGCGGCTGACCCTCGACACCGAGCAGGACTGGGCGCTGGTGAGCGCCGTCGTCGACCACTTCGGCGACGTCAGCGTGCCACTGACCAAGCTCGCCGACTGGCTCGACGGGCAACCCCGGCTACGTGCGCTCAACGCCGACGTCCGCCAGAAGCAGCTGGAGGAGTCCTGAGCACACCACGGGTCGGGGTGCGCTGCGACGCCGGACCGCGGCGCGGCGTCGGCCACCTCGTACGCTGCCTGGCCCTCGCCGAGGAGTTCCAGGCCCGGGGCGCGCACGTCGCGGTGTTCGGCACGGTCGAACGGCTCGACTGGGCGGTCGCCGAACTGGCCGCGCGGGGCATCCCCCTGTACCCCGGCCCCGAGTCGCCGGCCGAGCTGGTCGAAACCGCTCACCGGCACGAGCTGGACGTGGTGGTCCTCGACTCCTACGAGCTGGACCCGGCCGGTGCGGGCGCGCTGCGCGCCGCCGGGGTGTTCACCCTCGCCGTCATCGACGGAGACAGCCGGGGGCAGGACGCCGACCTCTACCTCGACCAGAACTTCGGGGCGCGGCACCCGGAGCTGTCCGGACGGCTGCTCGCCGGCAGCGCGTACGCCCTGCTGCGCGACTCGGTGGTCACCTCCCGCCCGCCGGCGCCCCCGCCCGCCACGAAGGTCGGCCGACCCCGCGTGCTGGCCTTCTTCGGCGGCACCGACGCGGTCGGCGCCGCCCCGGTGCTGACCCGGGTGCTGGCGGCCACCGGCCATCCGATGGACCTCACGGTCGTCGTCGGTCGACCCGAGATCGAGGCGGAGCTGGAGGAGATCGCCCCGGGCGGGGGCAGACCATCCGGCCCGTCCCGCCCACCGGCTCGCTGCCGTCCCTGATCACCGGGGCCGACCTGGTGGTCAGCGCCGCCGGCACGTCCACCTGGGAACTCTGCTGCCTCGGCGCGCCCGCCGCCCTGGTCTGCGTGGTCGACAACCAACGCGAGTCGTACCACCGGGTGGTCCGGCACGGCCTCGTCGCCGGCCTCGGTGAACTGACCGAGCTGACCGCCGCCGGCATCGCCGGGCGGGCGGCCCGCGCGACGGCGGCGCGGACCCTGAACGGGCTGCTCAGCTCACCGCAGCGGCGCGCGACGGTGGCCGCGCGGGCCTGGTCCGCCGTCGACGGGCAGGGCCGGGCACGGGTCGTGGACGCGGTGCTCGACGCGGTCCACACGACCGGCCCATCCATTGGCACGGGTGTACGAACTCCCTGCTAGGGTGGCCGTATGACGCAGGCCGCCTACCAGCCGTCGATGCTCGACCTGGCCGACGCCGGGCCGACCCTGGGGCCACTGGCCGGTCAGATCCGCCGACACCGGCTCACCCGGGGCGCCTGGGTCGACCACCTCCCCGCCTGGGTGCGCGGCTCCGACGCGGTCCTCGACACCCTGCTCACCGACGTGCCCTGGCGCGCCGAACGACGCACCATGTACGACAGCGAGGTCGACGTGCCCCGCCTGCTCTGCTGGTACGACGGCGACCGGCAACTCCCCCACCCCGTGCTCGCCGAGGCGCGGGCGGCGCTGACCCGGCACTACGCCCCCGAGCTGGGCGAACCGTTCGTCACCGCCGGCATGTGCCTCTACCGTTCCGGGCGCGACAGCGTGGCCTGGCACGGCGACACCATCGGCCGCTCGGCGCACACCGACACCATCGTCGCGATCGTTTCGTTCGGGGCACCCCGGCCGCTGCTGCTGCGTCCCCGTGGCGGCGGTGAGAGTCTGCGGTTCCCGGTCGGGCACGGCGACCTAATCGTGATGGGCGGCTCCTGCCAACGCACCTGGGAACACGCCATCCCCAAGACCACCCGCCCGGTGGGCCCCCGGGTGAGCGTCCAGTTCCGCCCCGCCAACGTCGCCTGACCCCACCCCGGGAGCCGGGCCGGCGCGGGCTAGAGGAGACCGGCGAGTTTGTAGAGGACCAGGGAGCCGGCTACCGCGACGTTCAGGCTGTGGCCGTGGCCGACCATGGGGATCTCGACCGCCGCGTCCAGGTGGTCGAGCGCCTCGGGTGGGATGCCCGTCGACTCGTGCCCGAGCAGCACCACCGTGCGCCCCCGAGCGGCGGGCAGGTCACCGAGGCGTACGGCCTCGTCGGCAAGCTCCACCCCGAGGATCCGCGTGCCGGCGGCTCGTTCGGCGGCCAGCCAGCGCAGCGGACTGCCGACCCGGTGCACGCAGCCCGGCCGGCGCAGCGTGTTGCCCCGGGCCACGGCCTCATCCACCCACCGGAACGGCGGCACGGCGAGGCAGGCGCCGACCGCGTCGCAGGTACGCAACAGGGTGCCCAGGTTCGCGCCGTGCAGCGGCCAGAGTGGTGCGGCGACCAGGTGACCCCAGCAGCGGTGCGATCGAGGACGGCGGGTGGCGCGCAACTCACGCGGCGGCCGGACCCGGATGGCGGCGCTCACGCCGCGCCGGCGGCTCCGCCGGACCGAACAGAAATCATGGGAGAGGTGCTTGGCGGCGCACCCGGGCCATCACCGAGAACAGAACCCCCACCATACCGCGCCCCACGCCCCACCCCACCCAACCCGTTGATCATGAAGTTAT
>NZ_JAEVHM010000321.1 GCF_016802865.1 Micromonospora parastrephiae
CGAGCCACCGGTGCGCGAGCTGGGCGCACTCGTTGCCGGGCGCCCACAGCCAGGCGTCGATGATGTCCTCCGCCGACTTCGACAGTTTCGGCGCCCGGGCGGCCAGCAGCGCGGCGGCCTCGGCCCGCACGGTCATCGACTTACGGCGCTCCCTCTCGTCGGTGATCCGCTGCTGCTCGGCGGGGCTGCGGTTGTCCGCGGCCTTGGGCTTGCGGCCGGTCGAGTAGTACGTGACCGCCCCGTAGGAGTCGACGCCGGCGGCCAGCTCGCCGGCCTTGCGGGCGGCCTCGACCGCCTTCGCGCCGGTCAGGCGGCGCTGCCAGTAGTCGTTGCCGAACTGCTTGAGGGGGTCCGCGATGACCGGGGTGCCCTCGGCGGCCAGCTTCTTGCCAGCCGCATCGATCGCCGCCTGGCGCTCGCGGATCCGCTGGACCTCGTTGACCAGGTCCGCAGCGCTCCAGCGGGCCCGGCGGTCGTCGCGCAGCTGGTACGCGGCGAGCATCAGCTCCTGGTCACCTCCGGCGGCCTCGACGAACGCGAGCGCGTCCTTGATCTGCAGGGCCGGCTCCTGCGCGTCGCCCTGGTCGTCGCCGGGCCTCTGGTCGGTCTCCAACGCGGCCAACATCGCCTCGGGCAGCTTGAGCAGCTTCAACCGCTTGGACACATGCGACTGCGAGCAGCCGACCTTAGCCGCGATGTCGCGCTGCTTCCGCCCGACGGCTTCCTGCTCGGCGAAGGCCCGGGCCTCCTCTACAGGGCTCAGCGGCGCCCGGGCCACGTTCTCCGCCGTCATCACGTCCAACTGCGCCAGCGGGTCGTCGGCGATGGCGTCCTCGCGGACCAGCACGTTCAGCGTGGCCTCCGGGTCATCCCCGTAGACCCGGCCGGCTGCGGTACGTCGACGGGCGCGACCAGCACCACCCACTTCGCGCCGGCGATCTCCTCAGCGTGCTTCGGCCACGCCGCGGCGACTCGGTCCGCAGGCAGCACCACCGGCGGTTGAATGACGCCGACCTCCCGAATCGACGCCTCCAGGTCACCCAGATCGCCCAGCACCTTGCGCGGGTTCGCCGGGTGGGTGATGACGTCGGACAGCTCGGCCGGCTCCGTTCGCATCGGCGCGACAACTACCGGGCTTGATTCCTGGGAATCAGTGGCATCGTCGCTGTGCGACTGACCATCCTTCGACACCGTCACGAATCCTCCCTACCGGCCATCGAGTTGCCTCCTTCGGTCGCGTTCATACTGGGCTTTCTGACCGTTCGCGTCCGGTCGACCAGACCGGGCCACCGGACACGCGCGGCCTGCCTCGTCATCCCGGACGCTTCACCGATCTCCGGGTAGTTGGCGCCGCATCGCGCGGCCTCGGATGCGGCGGTGTTCGCCAGCTCCTCCGCCGCTGCACGGATGACTACCAAGGCAGTGAGCTGCCGCAGGTGGATCCGCTTCCCGGACGTGCTGGCGCTGTCGCGCGCCGTCTGGCTCGTGATACGCGACGCCAGATCGGCAACAAGGTCCTGCACCACCTGACGCTCGATGTCGTGCGCTGTTGTGTGTGCCGTAGTGCTCACCTTCTCTCCCGACGTAGCAGATCCACTCTCGTGGACAAAGTTGGTTGTCATACTGTCCACTCTGGTGCTGACAATATGTCTTGTCAAGTGATGACTGTAGTTGCGCGCTCTATAGCGTGTCGTATCGCAGGTCCTATCGTGCGTGGACTGGCAGGCGAGCTTGGTTGCGCGCCCGCTCGCGTGCTAACCGGCGATGTTGCTGGTCATCGTGGGTGTGATCTTCGGCGCGCGGCGGCGCGCGGCACCTGGCGCGAGGGGCCTCGCGGGTGATAGGCACACGGCCGAAGACGCAACCTGCGCGATGAGAGAAGGCAGACCGATGACGTTCGGGCAGATGGTGGGCGCCGATCCCGACCTCGTGGCGGCGATGGAGCTGTCGCGTCGACTACGGCCGTCCCTCGGCCGCGTGCTGGCGGTGCTGAACGGGAAGGGCGGCCAGGGCAAGACATCGGTGACCGCAAACCTGGGAGGTCTGCTGGCGCTGGCGGCGGAGCAGGCGAACTCGCCGCGGCGGGTGCTCCTGGTCGACTGCGACCCGCAGGGCAACCTTGGCCTGGACCTCGGTTACCTCAAGCCGGAGGACGTCCCCGTCGACGGGCGGCTGCCCGAGGGCGTGCAGGTGGGTGACGACGGCAAGGGGCTGATGACGGCCTTGCAGGCGGGGACGGTGCCGCACCGGCTGCGCGATGTTCGCCCGTGGTTGGACGTCATCCCCGGCGGGTCGGCCCTGGACGAGGTCAACGGCATGATCTTCGGCAAGACGGCGCGGGGCCACGCCCACCAGGCCCGCCTCGCTCTGGCGGAGGTCCTGGCGACGGTCGCCGATGAGTACGACTGGATCCTGATCGACTGCCCGCCGCGTGAGATCAACCTTCAGGACCTGGTCCTGGTCGCGAGCCGGGCCGCGCTGGTGCCGGTGAGCTTCGACCAGGCCAGCCGGCAGGGTCTGTCCGGCGTCGCGGAGCGGTTCGGTAGGGCGCTGACGATCAACGAGCAGTTGGAGCTGCTCGGCGTGGCCATGTTCGGGTTCCAGTACCGCGTCAACCGCAAGGGCGACGAGGTGGGGCAGCGTCGGGAGGTACGGCGCGAGCTGGAGGAGGACCTGCGCGCCGCCGGTACCGACGCCCTGGTGTTCAACTCCGTCATCCGCTACATGCCGTCGGTCGCCAAGTCCTGCCGCGACCGTGGCCAGCTCGTGCACGAGCTGGAGCAGGTGGTGGGCCCGAAGTGGTGGGAGGTTCGCGCCGGCACCGCCAAGGGCCGGCCGGTGCCCAGCAGCGAGGCCGGGAAGGTCGCCCAGGAGTACGAAGACCTCGCCGGCGAGGTCTTCACCCGGTTCAGCCAGTTGGGGCGGTGAACGTGAGCGAGCAGGAGAACGACGCCTACACCCCGCCGGCACCCAAGCTCGGCGGCTTCGGCAACCGTGGGGCGTCCCTGGCAGGGCTGGTCAGCGCTGACCGCACCTCGGCGGTGTCGGCGCTGACTGCGCCGGCGACTAGCCCCCGCGTGCCTGATGACACGGAATCAGCGAGCCCGGCCCCTGCCACCCGGGCTGAGGCGGCACCCGCGGCCGCCGAGGAACCGCCGGCGGCCGTCGCTGGCCGTACCGAGGCTGCGCCCGCCGCTCCGGCACGGGCAGCATCCGCGCCGACGGCGGAGGAGACGTCGACGACCCGCGCCCCGGCCGCCGGGATGCCTGACCTATCGGTGGACCTGGACGACCCCGCCGCGCTGGCGGTCAGCCCGACGGTCCTCAGCGTCCCGGCACCGTTGATGGCTCGGTTCGAGCGCGCACGGCGCAACTCAAGCAGCAACACCGAGCTCGTTCTCGACGCGCTCCGCGCGCATCTGGCCGAGCTGCCTCGCTTGGTCGCCGACGCGCGCCGGCCGGCTGCTGCCGACGCCAGCGAGCCGTTCCCGTGGCGCACCTCCACGCAGCGGCGTACGGCGGCGGCCAAGGTCCGCCGGGTGCAGTTGCCGATCCGGCCCCTGGCCGGTGAACTCCAGGTCATCGACACCCTGGTCGGGTGGGTGCAGCAGCAGCTCGGCGCTGGCCCTCGCTCCCTGGGCGGTCGCATCACCCGGTCCGAGGTGGTGGTGGCAGCCCTGGACGCCCACCTCCCCGCCGACCGACCGCGCGGACGCCGACCGAAGGCGTGACCCCACGACCACCGGGGTCAGGGTCGACCTGATCCCGGTGGCCGCCGGCGTGCTGGCTAGGACTCGTCGAGACCGTGAGGGAGTCCGGCACCGGGCTGGGCGACGGCAGGCCAGTCGCAGTCGGCGAGCGGCGGGGCGTCGAGCAGGGCGGCGCGATCGGCCCGCCGAAGGTGTCCCGGCGTGCGGGCACGGACCGAGGCCAGGGCGGCTTCCG
>NZ_JAEVHM010000322.1 GCF_016802865.1 Micromonospora parastrephiae
CCGAAGGGGAACGCGACTGGTCCACCGCCTCGGCCGCGCTGTGCCGGGCCGCCGATCTCAGCGTCCGACCCGGGTCATACGGCCACCCGCCTGCTGTCCGCCGCCCGCTACGCCTGGGCCGCCGGTCAACCCGGCCAGGCGCGACTGCTGCTCGACCGCCTCCGTACCGTCTCCGGCGGAGGGGCGGTCGCCGCGCGCGCGGGTCTGCTGCGTGGCGAGCTGGAGCTGCGCTGCGACGCGGCCGCGGACGCGCCGGCCACCCTGTTGGCCGCCGCCGACGCGATCGCCGACGCCGATCGGGCCCAGGCGTTGACCGGGCTCGCCCGTGCCGGCGAGGCCGTCTGCTTCGCCGGCGACCAGTACCGGTACGCGGAGGTCGGCCGCCGGGCGGCGGCATTGCGACGCCCGAACGACCCGCCGGCCATGGAGCTGATGAGCTGTCTGGTCGCCGGGGTGGCGGCGACCCTGCGGGGCGACCACGAGCGGGCCGGCCCCGCGCTGCGTCGGGCGGTGGTGCTGGGCGGCCGGTTGACCGGCCCGGCGACGACCCCCGCCGCGCTCGCGTGCGCGGCGGCCGCCGGACTGGTGGTCGCCGTCGACGGTGCCGCACACCGGCTCGCCGAGCGCGCCGTCGCTCTGGCCCGGGACCGGGGCGAGCTGTCCATGCTGTCCCGGGCGCTGGAGCTGCGGGCCGTGGCCGAGTACTGGCTGGGACGGCACGAGACGGCGACGGAGACCTCGCGCGAGGGACTGCGGGTCGCCCGCGCCACCGGTCAGACCAACTGCGCCAACGTCCACCTGGGCATGCTCGCCGTCCTGGCCGCCGTCCGGGCCGATCGGGACACCAGCCTGCGATGGATCCGGGAGATCGGTGAGGCGCCGGCTCCGGGCAGCCGTCCGCACGCGCTCGCGGGGTGGGCGCTGTCGGTCCTCGACCTGGTCGACGGTCGGCACGACGAGGCGGCGACCCGGCTGGCGTCGCTGGCTCGGCTGGGTACCGGGCGAGGGCAGGTCCTGGTGCAGGTGATGGCCACCCCGTACCTGGTCGAGGCGGCCGTCCACCTCGCCCACCGCCCGGCGGCGACGGCCGCTCTCACCGTGTTCGACAGGTGGGCCAGCAGCACCGCGAGCCCGTTGCGTCGGGCGCTGTCCGCCCGGTGCCACGCGTTGCTCGCGCCCCGGGGCAGCGTCGAGGCGGAGCGGGAGTTCCAGGCCGCGCTGCGGCTGCACCCGACGGAGGCCGGCGCGTTCGAACGGGCGCGTACCGAGCTGCTCTTCGGCCAGGAGCTGCGCCGCAGCCGGCGCCCGCGCGACGCCCGGGGGCACCTGCACCAGGCCCGGGAGGCGTTCACCCTGCTCGGCGCGAGTCGCTGGGCCGAGCAGGCCACGGCGGAACTGCGCGCCGCCGGGGAGTCCGTCGGTCCGCCGGCTGTATCGGCGGCACGGCTGCTGACCGGTCAGCAACTGCGGATCGCCCAACTTGTCGCGGAGGGGGCCACCAACCGGGAGATCGCCGCCCGGATGTTCCTGTCCACCCGCACGATCGACCACCACCTGCGCAACGTGTTCCACCGACTCGGCATCCGCTCCCGCACCGAGCTGGCCCGCGCGTTCGCCGCCGAGCCGCACGTCGGTCTGGCCTCCGACCGGTGACCGCCACCGTCCGCTCTGGACGCCATAAACTATCACCGCTAGTTTATGGGCCATGGAGCTCACCCTCTCCACCGAACAGGAGGCCGTCCGGCGGCTCGCCGCCGAGTTCGTCGACCGGGAGCTGGTGCCGCACGCGGCCACCTGGGACCGGCGCGAGTCGGTCGACCCGGCCGTCGTGGGCATGCTCGGTGACCTGGGCTTCCTGGGCCTGACCATCGCCGAGTCCGACGGCGGTTCCGGCGGCGACCACCTCGCGTACTGCCTCGTGCTGGAGGAACTCGGCCGGGGCGACTCGGCAGTGCGCGGCATCGTCTCGGTCTCGCTCGGCCTCGTCGCGAAGTCGATCGCCGCCCACGGCTCCGCCGCGCAGCGGGCCGAGTGGCTGCCGCGGCTCTGCGCCGGCGAGGCGCTCGGTTGCTTCGCGCTGACCGAACCGGACAGCGGCTCGGACGCGGCCGCGCTGCGCACCCGCGCGGTCCGCGACGGCGACGACTGGCTGCTGACCGGCACCAAGACGTTCATCACCAACGGCACCACGGCCGATGTGGCGCTCGTCTTCGCCCGTACCGGCGGCCCCGGACACCGCGGCATCACCGCCTTCCTGGTGCCCACCGGCAGTGCGGGGCTGACCCGTCGGGAGATCCACGGCAAGCTCGGCCTGCGTGGGCAGGCCACCGGCGAGCTGAGCTTCGACGAGGTACGCGTGCCCGACGCCGCCCGGCTCGGCGCCGAGGGCGCAGGGTTCCGCCTGGCCCTGGCCACCCTGGCCAAGGGCCGGATGTCGGTGGCCGCCGGCTGTGTCGGCATCGCACAGGGCTGCCTGGACGCCGCGGTCGGCTACGCCGGGCAGCGGACCCAGTTCGGCAAGCCGATCGCCGGCCACCAGCTCGTGCAGCAGTTGCTCGCCGCCATCGCGGTAGACACCGCCGCCGCCCGCCTGCTGGTGTGGCGGGTGGCCGACCTCATCGACCGCGACCAGCCGTTCGCCACCGAGGCGTCGATGGCCAAGCTCTTCGCCAGCGAGGCCGCCGTGCGCGCGGCCAACAACGCGGTCCAGGTCTTCGGGGGGTACGGCTACATCGACGAGTACCCGGTCGGCAAGTACCTGCGCGACGCCCGGGTCGCCACCCTCTACGAGGGCACCACCCAGATCCAGCAGCTCCTCATCGGACGCGCGCTCACCGGCGTCAACGCCTTCTAGCTCGAAGGAGCCCCCGACATGAGAGTCTTCACCTCCCTCGACGAGCTGGCCGCCGCGGTCGGCGAGACCCTCGGCCCCGGTCCCTGGCAGCGGATCGAGCAGAGCCGCGTCGACCTCTTCGCCGACGCCACCGACGACCACCAGTGGATCCACCTCGACCCGGTACGGGCCGCGGCGGGGCCCTTCGGCGCGACGATCGCGCACGGCTACCTGACCCTGTCGATGCTGCCGGCGCTGGCCGGTGGGCTCTACCGGGTCGAGGGCGTGGCGATGGGGGTCAACTACGGTCTGAACCGGGTGCGTTTCCCCGCCCCGGTCCGCGTCGGCGCCGCCGTCCGGGCCATCGTCACCTTCACCGAGGTGTCCCCGGTGAACGGTGGGCTGCAGGTGGTCGCGACCGTCACCGTGGAGAGCGACAGCGGCGGCAAGCCCGTCTGCGTCGCCGAGACGGTCAGCCGGCTCTACCAGGGTGCGGCGCGCTGACCGGGTAGGTCTCGGGTCGTCTTCTGCCGACCGGACGGCATTGCGGAAGTGTTCCGGAACTTGTGGTGCCTCCCCGGCCCATCCGCCCCGTGGCTGCCGGCCCTTGACGCTCGGCTGCACGCGTCCTCGCCGCCAGCTGGGCTGCCTGCTTCCCCGCCTGAGCGGTGCCGGCCGGTACGTCGGTCAGTTTTCCGGAAATTCTTGCTCGTCGATGAGGCGCGCTGCCATACTCCTCATCCACCGGAGTCGATGACCAAGGGTCCGTGCCTCTTCCCGGGTGCCCCCGACATGCGGTCCCGACCCACCCACCACCGCCGGGGCGGTGCGTCAATCGACCGAACCGGTTTCCACGGAAGGGAACGAAATGATCGAAGAGGGCCAGGGTGGCACCCGCCCACGGGCGGGTTCCCGAGCGCGTACGGCGGCTGTCCTCGCCGCCGCCGGTCTGCTCGCGGTAACCGCCGCCGCATTCCTGCCCGGCACGGCCTCCGCCGGCACCACGCTCGGCGCGTCGGCTGCGGAGAAGGGTCGGTATTTCGGTACGGCGGTGGCGGCGGGTCGGTTGTCGGATAGCGCGTACACGACGATTTTGAACCGTGAGTTC
>NZ_JAEVHM010000323.1 GCF_016802865.1 Micromonospora parastrephiae
CCACCCCGCCGACCCCGTTGATCATGAAGTTATTGCCCGTCGGCACGGCGTGTCGCGGCAATAACGTTCGATGATCAACGGGGGGGAGCGGGGGGACCGGGGGACCGGGTTAGGCGTGTTCGGTTTTTGTTGCCGGGTGGCGGTCGGGGTCGGCCGGAGTGCGGGGGGTCGGTTGGGACAGGCCCGTACTGAAGCGGGTCGAATCGGCCGCCAGATCCGGGTGTTCCACGTCGAGCGCCAGCGCGGCGGCCTCGTCCAACCCCAGCTCGGCACCCTCGCCGTACGCGTCGTCGAACGCCACGTCGCCCAGCACGGCGCGCAGCTCCGCCTGCTGCTCCGCCCAGTAGCCGCCGTAGATGCCCGGCGTCGCCCGCATGCTGGCCCGGGTGGCCTGCGCCGCCCCGAACAGTCGAGCGGCGGTCAGCCGGTCCCCGCCGGCCGCGCAGCGCACCGCGATCGCGTTCAACGTGTCGCACGCCCGGCCGTGGTAGCCGTGGCCCATCCGGGAACGCAACGCCACCAGCAGATGCTCGTGCGCGGCGATCACATCGCCCCGGGCCAGCGCGACCATCCCGAGCAGCATGTCCACCGACCGTCGGCCCCGCTCCACCGGTCGGGCCGCCTCCACCGGACGTACCGCCCCCAGCAGGTCCGCCGCCTCCTCCAGCGCGCCCCGCCGCCACAGCAGCTCGGCCAGGCTGAACACCGCGAACAACGCCTCGCCGACCACGTCCTGCTCGTGCGCCCAGTCGATGACCTCCCGGCACACCCGCTCGGCCTCCGCGAACTGACCCATGTCGATCAGCGGCGCGGCACGCCCGGCGAGCACCCGCGCCAGTAGCCCGGCGTCGCCCGCCTGCCGGGCGGCGGCCTCGGCCCGCTGGGAGAAGCGCAACTCCTCGGCGAACTCACCGTCCGCACCGGCGTGCAGCGAGTGCATGTGGTACGCCGCCGCCAGCTCCGCCTCCGGAATCCGCTCACCCGTCTCGGCGATCCGCCCGTACAGCCGGAACAGCCACAGCCGCCCCTCCCGGGCCAGCCCACGCTCACGCCACCACTGGTCCAGCCCACCGGCCAGATCCAGGCCGGCGCGGGCACTGCCGCCGGTCGCACACCAGCGCAACGCGGCCCGCAGCTCCCCGGCCAGCGGGTCGAGGGCGTAGAGCGACAGCGTCACCGGCCGCCCGTCCGGGCCCAGATGCGCCCGCTCCAGCGCGTGCGCCGACCAGGCCACGTGCCGGTCCCGGGCAGCCTGCTCCTCACCCGCCTCGGCCAGCCGCCGCGCCGCGTACGCCCGGATCGGATCGAGCATCCGGTACGTGCTGCCGGCGGCCCGCGGCTCGGCCAACACCATCGACTTGTCCACCAGCACCGACAGTGGATCCAGCGGGTCGTCGCCCAGCAGCCACTCCACCGTCGCCAGGTCCACCGGGCCGGCGAAGACCGCCAGCCACCGCAGCAGCCGGGTGGCCCGAGGCCCCAACGTCCGGTACGACCAGGTGACGGTGGCCTGCATGGTCAGGTGCCGCTCGGTGGCGGAGCGCTGCACGGCCCTGCTCGCCGGGGTCGGCGGCGAAGCCCCGGCCGCTGCCGCCACCAGGTCCACGGTGTCCTGCTGGTTGCCGGACCAACCCCGTTCCACCGGCGGCGGATCCGGGTCGTCCCGGCCGGCGTCCAATGTGCCGAGCACGTCGTCCAGCCGCTCGGCGAGCTGACCGACGGACAGCACCCGCAGCCGGGCCGCCGCCAACTCGATGGCGAGGGGCAGCCCGTCGAGCCGCTGCACCACCCGGCGCAGGTCGGCCGACTCGGCCGGTTCCGGCTGCCGGCCGCCACGCGCCGCCGCCGTACGGTCCAGCAGAAGCGCCACCGCGTCGCTCTCCGCGCCGTCGGATCCCGGGTCCACCGAGAGCGGCGGAATCCGCCACACCACCTCACCGGGCAGGCTGAACGACTCGCGGCTGGTCGCCAGCACCCGCACGCCTCCCCCACCGGAGAGCAGCCGCGAGATGACCTCCGCGCACGCGGCCGGCTGCGCGTCGCAGGTGTCGAGCACGACCAGCATCCGACGGCCGGCCGCGTACTCGACGAGCGTGTCCAGCATCGGGCGGCCCGGCTCGGGTCGCAGCCCGAGCACGGCGGCGATGGCGAACGCCACCAACCCCGGGTCGGTCACCGAGGCGATGTCGACGAACCACACCCCGTCCGGGTACGCCTCGACCACACCGCTGGCCAACTCCACGGCGAGCCGGGTCTTGCCCGCGCCACCGGCGCCCAGCACGGTGACCAGGCGATGCCGCTCCACCAGCAGGCCCAGCTCGACGCGCTCGGTCTGCCGGCCGACGAAGGAGGTCACCTGCGTCGGCAGGTTGTGCGCCACCGCGTCGGCGGTACGGGGTCGGGGGAACTGCCGCTCCAGGCCGGGCGCGACAAGTTGGAACAGCCGCTCCCGGTCGTCGAAGCCTCGCAGCCGGTGCAGGCCCAGGTCGAGCAGGGTGGCACCGGGGGGCAGCGGGTCGGCGCGACGAGCGGTCGACGCCGAACAGAGCACCTGCCCGCCGTGGGCCGCGGCGGCCACCCGGGCGGCCCGGTGCACCTCGGGGCTGGCGTACTCCCCGTCGCGCGGCTCGGCGTAGCCGGTGTGCAGGCCCATCCGCACCCGGGGCGCGGCCTCCGGGGTGGGCCAGTCGTGGCTCGCCAACGCCCGCTGCGCGGTCAGGCAGGCGGTCAGTGCCGCCGCCGCGTTGTCGAAGGCCAGGAAGAACGAGTCGCCCTCGGTCAGCAGTTCCGCGCCACCGGTGCCGGCGAGCGTCCGGCGCAACAGCCGCCGATGCTCGGCGAGCACCGGGCGGTAGTCCGGGCCGAGTAGTTGGGCCAGCCGGGTCGAGCCCTCGATGTCGGTGAACACGAAGGTCACCCAACCGCTCGGGAGCTGGATCCGTGGCGACATGCGTGGAACCTCCGCCCGTGACGTCGGGTTCATGCTGCCTGAGTCCGAGCGGTCACGCATCGTGAGAACGGCCGGGCCGGTGCCGCCTCAAAGTGCCACTCGGACCCGCTCCCGGCAAGGGCGGCCGACCAGACGGCGCCGAATCGGCCGGATCAGCAACCGCAGGAGCCGCCGCCGCAGCAGCCCCCGCCGGGGCCGCCGCGGCACCGGACGAGCCGCCCGCACCCCGGCCGGTGACCGCGACCGCGGAGAGAAGCTTGACGGTGTCGGCGTGTCCCTGCGGGCAGGTCGCCGGCGCGCCGGCCGCCGCCATCGGACGGTTGACCTCGAAGGTGTCGCCGCAGGCGCGGCATCGGAACTCGTACCGGGGCATGGCACCAGGGTACGTGGACCTGACGCTCGGCGGGGCATGGGTAATACTCGACGGGTGGTGGACGGCGAGGACAAAATGCGTGTGCGACCGCTACGACCGTCCGCACCGCTGGACGGTCCGTTGGACGGCTCGGGGGCCGCTCCGGATCCTGCGCCGCGGGCGGTGCCCCGCCCCCGCCGTCCCTGGCTGAGCGGCGGTCCCACCGACGCGTCCTCCACCTCCCCGACAACCGACGCCCGAGGCGGTGACCCGAAGGCCGACAGGCCGACCGGAGAGCCCGCTCCGGCGAAGGCAACCGTCGAGAAGGCGACCACCGAAGCGGACGCCGCCGCGCCGGCCGACGGACCGGACGCGGCGACCCCGGCAGCCGGGCCGACGGTCGAAGCCGCCAAGACCCGCGACGCGAAGGCCGAAACCCCGAAGAACGAAACCCCGAAGAACGAAACCCCGAAGAACGAAACCCCGAACGCCGAAACCCCGAACGGCCGAAACCGCGGCCGACGCCACGGCGACGGACCTGATGGTGACCACTGTGGACGCGGCCCCGGTCCCTACGGCGCGACCCGGCCCGGCGCG
>NZ_JAEVHM010000324.1 GCF_016802865.1 Micromonospora parastrephiae
GGTCTTCGGGGGCGCGCAGGATGCGGACGCCGTCGGCGTATTCCTCCAGGGGTGCGCCGTCGCTGTGGCGGGTGACGACGGTGACGTCGTGGCCGGCGGCGGCGAGGGCGACGGAGAGGGCGTGGACGTGTCGGCCGAGGCCGCCGACGAGCACCGGCGGGTACTCCCAGGACAGCATCAGGATGCGACGGGTCTGCGGCGGCACTCCCGGGCCGGGCTGCGGCGGCACGGCCGCGCCGGGCTGCGCGGGGGGCCGGGAGGTGAGGGTGGGCCGGTGGGCCCGGTCCGTGGCGGTAGCGAGCTGCTCGCCGACCCGCAGGGTCGTCACATCAATCTCCGTCCATGCATGGTGGTGCGCGCCGGCGTCAGTGGCGGCGGAGCGTGAGGTGTCAAAGGTGGCCGAGGGCCGAGTGGGCACGCGCGGGCGCGTGTCCTCAACTAGCAAAGGGCATCTCGCGCGATACCGCACCTTGAGAGGCGCCATGGTGACGGAAGACACCTGAGGGGTGTAGCGCGCATCAGACAGGTGGATTTCGGCCATCGCCCTGAAAGGATGGATTGGCGTGCCGGGACGCAGGGCAATACCCGCGTGCGTGCGGGCGGGCTCCGTCGGCGCGCCATGGCGCGGTGCGCACATGACCATGGTCTGAAGGAGCGACATGCAGGTCTGGCCGGGCGAGCGGTACCCCCTGGGCGCCACCTACGACGGGATGGGCACCAACTTCGCCATCTTCTCCGAGGTGGCCGAGCGGATCGAGTTGTGCCTCTTCGACGAGTGGGACACCGGCGCCGAGCGTCGCGTCGAGCTGCGAGAGGTGGACGCGTACGTCTGGCACGCGTACCTGCCGGGTATCGAGCCTGGCCAGCGCTACGGCTACCGGGTGTACGGCCCGTACGACCCGGCGAACGGGCTGCGCTGCAACCCGCACAAGCTGCTGCTCGACCCGTACGCCAAGGCCATCGACGGCGACGTGACGTGGGACCCGGCGGTCTACGACTACGACATGGCCGAGCCGGAGCGGATGAACGAGACCGACTCGGCGCCGTTCATGCCCAAGTCGGTGGTGGTCAATCCGTACTTCGACTGGGGCAACGACAAGCCGCCGCGCACCCCGTACCACCACTCGGTGATCTACGAGGCGCACGTGCGCGGCCTGACCATGCGCCACCCGGACATCCCGGAGGAGCTGCGCGGCACGTACGCGGCCATCGCCTCCCCGCCGATGATCGAGTATCTGACCCGGCTCGGGGTGACCGCGATCGAGCTGATGCCGGTGCACCAGTTCATCCACGACAATCGCCTCGTCGACCTGGGGCTGCGCAACTACTGGGGTTACAACACCATCGGGTTCTTCGCCCCGCACCACGGCTACTCCGCGCTGGGCCGGACCGGTCAGCAGGTGCAGGAGTTCCGGGGGATGGTCAAGGCGCTGCACGCGGCCGGCATCGAGGTCATCCTCGACGTGGTCTACAACCACACCGCCGAGGGCAACCACCTCGGGCCGACGTTGAGCTTCAAGGGCGTGGACGCGCCCAGCTACTACCGGCTCAGCGAGGAGGACCGGCGTTACTTCGTCGACTACACGGGCACCGGCAACAGCCTGAACGTGCGCAGCCCCCACTCCCTCCAGCTGATCATGGATTCGCTGCGCTACTGGGTGACCGAGATGCACGTCGACGGCTTCCGGTTCGACCTGGCGGCCACCCTGGCACGGGAGTTCTACGAGGTCGACCGGCTGTCCACCTTCTTCGAGGTGGTGCAGCAGGACCCGGTGGTCAGCCAGGTCAAGCTGATCGCCGAACCGTGGGACGTCGGCCCGGGCGGCTACCAGGTGGGCAACTTCCCGCCGCTGTGGACGGAGTGGAACGGCAAGTACCGCGACACGGTGCGGGACTTCTGGCGCGGTGAGCCGGCGACCCTCGCCGAGTTCGCGTCCCGGATCTCGGGCTCCGCCGACCTGTACCAGGACGACGGCCGGCGCCCGTTCCACAGCATCAACTTCGTCACCGTCCACGACGGGTTCACGCTCAACGACCTGGTGTCGTACAACGACAAGCACAACGAGGCCAACGGCGAGGACAACCGCGACGGCGAGAGCCACAACCGGTCCTGGAACTGCGGCGTGGAGGGCGAGACCGACGACGAGGCGGTGCTCGCGCTGCGGGCCAAGCAGCGGCGCAACTTCCTGGCCACCCTCATGCTGTCGCAGGGCGTGCCGATGATCGGCCACGGCGACGAGTTGGGCCGCACCCAGCACGGCAACAACAACGTCTACTGCCAGGACAGCGAGCTGGCCTGGGTCGACTGGGAGAACGCCGACTCGCAGCTGCTGGAGTTCGTCCAGACGCTGACCGCGTTCCGCAAACGGCACCAGGTGTTCCGCCGTCGCCGGTTCTTCACCGGCCTGCCGGTGGGCGGGCGCGGCATCGACGAGCCACTGCCGGACCTGGCCTGGCACACCCCGGACGGGCGGGAGATGACCGCCGAGGACTGGGGCAACGACTTCGGCCGTTCGGTGGCGCTGTTCGTCAACGGGGAGGGCATCCGTGAGCGCGGCCAGTACGGTCAGCGCCACCACGACGCCTCGTTCCTGCTCTGCTTCAACGCCCACGACGCGCCGCTGGAGTTCACCCTGCCGGGCAGCGAGTACGGGCAGAAGTGGGAACGGGTGATCAGCACCGCCGAACCCGAACCGGACGACGCCACGGTGATCAGCGCGGGCGGCACCATTCGGGTGCCGGACCGGTCCCTCGTCGTGCTGGAGAGGACGATCTGACATGCCGGCCACCCCTCCGAAGGCCACCTATCGCATCCAGGTCCGCCCCGGCTTCGGCCTGGACGCCACCGCCGAGATCGTCGACTACCTCGACGACCTGGGCGTCAGCCACCTCTACAGCGCCCCGCTGCTGGCCGCCACGCCCGGCTCGGCGCACGGCTACGACGTGGTCGACCACCGGACGGTCAACCCGGAGCTGGGCGGCGAGGCGGCCCGGCAGCGGCTGCTGCGCGCGCTGCGCGGCAGACGGCTCGGCCTGGTCGTGGACATCGTGCCCAACCACGCCGGTGTGACCGTACCCCCGGCGAACCCCGCCTGGTGGGACGTGCTGCGTCGGGGACGCGACTCGACGTACGCCGACTGGTTCGACATCGACTGGGACCGGGGCCGGCTGCTGCTGCCGGTGCTGGCCGACGACCCGGCCGCC
Source organism: Micromonospora parastrephiae (assembly GCF_016802865.1). Lineage (GTDB taxonomy): Bacteria > Actinomycetota > Actinomycetes > Mycobacteriales > Micromonosporaceae > Micromonospora > Micromonospora parastrephiae. The sequence goes on from NZ_JAEVHM010000324.1 coordinate 3,205, forward strand.
CTGGACGACCTCAAACTCGTCGACGGGGAGCTGCGCTACCACGAGCACCGCTTCCCGGTCGCCGACGGCACCGGCGACGGCGACGCCCGCGCGGTACACGACCGGCAGCACTACGAGCTGGTGTCCTGGCGGCGTGGTGACGCCGAGCTGACGTACCGCCGGTTCTTCGCCATCGCGGGCCTGGCCGGCCTGCGCGTGGAGGACCCGGCGGTGTTCGCCGCCACCCACGAGTTGGTCCTGCGCTGGGCCGCCGACGGGGAGGTCGACGGCATCCGCGTCGACCACCCCGACGGGCTGCGCGACCCGGCCGGCTACCTGGCCCGGCTGCGGGAGGCCGCGCCGGACGCCTGGCTCGTGGTGGAGAAGATCCTGGAGTACGGCGAGGAGCTGCCGGACTGGCCGGTGGACGGCACCACCGGCTACGACGCCCTCGCCGCGGTGAACGGCCTCTTCGTCGACACCGACGCGGAGGGCGACTTCACGGTGCTGGACACCCGGCTGACCGGTCAGCGCACCTCGTGGGAGGACCTGACCCACACCACGAAGCTGGCTGCCGCGACCCAGCTGCTCGCCGCCGAGCTGACCCGGCTGGCCGCGCTCGCCCCCGAGGTGCCGACCGAGCAGGCGCGGGCCGCGCTCGCCGAGCTGGCCGCCGCGTTCCCGGTGTACCG
>NZ_JAEVHM010000325.1 GCF_016802865.1 Micromonospora parastrephiae
GGCGGTGCCCCAGGCGTCGTCGGCCTCGGCGTCCGCGTCGGCGTGCCAGCCGGCGGTGGTGTCCGCGCGGCCGTGCCAGTGGGTCGGGGCGTCGGTCGGTGGGTGGGTCGGCCGGGCGGCGGTGTGCGCGTCGGCGGGGGCCGCCGGTTCCGACTGCCAGCGGGCGGTGGGCTCCTCGCGCTGCCATTCGTCGCCGGGTCGGTCCGGGTCGTCGCCGAAGAGGTAGGCCGACCGGGGTTCCGGGCGGTCCCTCAGCCAGTCCGGCTCGTCTGTCTGCCGCTCGGCGCGCCGGGGTGCGCCGTTCGGGTCCATCGGGTCGGTCCAGCCGTACACGCCTTTGCCTCCACGGGGTCGGTTGTTGGCCCGGGTGACGCTACGACTCGCCCGCGACCTGCGGCAACGTGGCTAAGGAAGAGTTAAGGGGAAGTCGGACGCCAAGGTGCTGACTTCCCCGAATCCGGGCGTACAGTAAAGGCGTCCGGACAGAGCGTGTCCGTGCCGTGAAGGCAGCCCCCCGACAAGTGGACAGGTCGACGTGGAGATGATCTACGGCCTGCGAGAACTTGACGAAGGAGGGGTTTGCGGCTCAATATATAGGTGTCGCCAGTCGCGCCCGGTCATGCCCAGATACAGCCTGGAATGACAGCCGCGTACAAATGGGCGCGCGTTGGCCGGCCTTTCCGGCAGCGCATATCAAGGAGTCAGCATGGCGAAGGCCCTCTACGGCCACGTAGGTGCAGCGCCCGACCGGCGTCTGCTCGACGAGGTCACCCGGCTGCGTGCCAGGGTTCAGGCACTGGAGTTCGAGATCACGCGTCTGCGTGCCGACAATGATCGGCTCGCGGCGGCCGCGGCGGAGGCGGACGACCTGCTCCGTCTGGCCGAGCCGGCGCTGACCTGATCTTCGGGTCGGAAAAACTGAATCGCACCATCGCAGAAAAGCGCGCCGACACGTCAAGTGCCGGCGCGCAACGCTGTCCGGCCCTTTCGCGTTCGACGATTCCTGATCTTGTAGTAGGTCGCACCGGAAACGTGCCGGCACTTCCCGGGAAACGCGGCGACGGATAAGCCGATCATGAAAGGCGCTTGCCTTTCCCGCGCGACCGTCGGAACCCGTCCCGCGCCCACGACCGACGCCCTCCGGGGCGGGTCGCGTGCCGGCCCGCTCGCGCCACCGGGTTAGTCTGCGGGTTCACCCAGGTCCGCGCAGCCGGCGACGGTACGGCGGCCACCGGACGAGGATCGAGAAGGTGTATCTCAAGAGCCTGACGGTGAAGGGCTTCAAGTCCTTCGCCTCCGCCACGACGTTGAAGCTGGAGCCCGGGATCACCTGCGTGGTGGGCCCGAACGGCTCCGGCAAGTCCAACGTCGTCGACGCCATCGCCTGGGTGCTCGGCGAGCAGGGCGCCAAGGCGCTGCGCGGCGGCAAGATGGAGGACGTCATCTTCGCCGGCACCGCCGGCCGCGCGCCGCTGGGCCGTGCCGAGGTCACCCTCACCATCGACAACACCGACGGCGCGTTGCCCATCGAGTACACCGAGGTCTCCATCACCCGCCGGATGTTCCGCTCCGGCGAGAGCGAGTACGAGATCAACGGCAACTCCTGCCGGCTGCTCGACATCCAGGAGCTGCTCTCCGACTCCGGCATCGGCCGGGAGATGCACATCATCGTCGGCCAGGGCCGACTCGACGGCATGCTGCACGCCAAGCCGGAGGACCGCCGGGCGTTCATCGAGGAGGCGGCCGGCGTCCTCAAGCACCGCAAGCGCAAGGAAAAGGCGCTGCGCAAGCTCGACGCGATGCAGACCAACCTCAACCGGCTGACCGACCTCACCGCCGAGCTGCGCCGCCAGCTCAAGCCGTTGGGCCGGCAGGCGGAGGTGGCCCGCCGCGCGGCCGCCATCCAGGCCAACCTGCGCGACGCCCGGCTGCGACTGCTCGCCGACGACCTGGCCACCCTGCGGACCACCCTGGACCGGGAGATCGCCGACGAGACCGCGCTGCGCGAGCGACGCGAGCAGATCGAAGGTGAGCACGCCGAGGTGCAGGGCCGGCTCGGTGAGCTGGAGGCGGCGCTGGCCGAGGACGCTCCGCTGCTCGCCGCCGCCCAGGACACCTGGTACAAGCTGTCCGCCCTGCAGGAACGCTTCCGCTCGATCGAACAGTTGGCCCGGGAACGGCTGCGACACCTCAGCGCGACCGGCGACGACGAGCGGCCCGGCCGCGACCCGGAGCAGCTGGAGGCCGAGGCGGAGCGGGTCCGCGAGCAGGAGGAGGAGCTGCGCGCGGCGCTCACCGACGACCAGATCCGGCTGGCCGAGGCGGTGGAGCACCGCCAGGAGCTGGAACGGCAGCTCGCCGCCGCCGAGCGGGAGCTGGTCGCCGCCGCCAAGGCCATCGCCGACCGGCGCGAGGGGATGGCCCGGCTCACCGGCCAGGTCAACTCGGCCCGGGCCCGGACCACCAGCGCCGGCGAGGAGATCGAACGGCTCGCCGTCGCGCACGCCGACGCGTTGGCCCGCGCCGAGCAGGCGCAGGCGACCTGGACGCGGTGGCGGCGCAGTCCACCGAGGCGGACCGGGACAACGCCGACCTGGACGCCCGGCACGCCGAGGCGGTCGCCGAGCAGGAACGGGCGCAGGCCACCGTCCGGTCGCTGGCCGACGCGGAGCGGGCCGCCGAGAAGGACGCCGCCACCTGGAGGCCCGCGAGGAGGCCCTCGCCCTGGGCCTACGGCGCAAGGACGGGGCGGGTGCGCTGCTCGCCCGCGCCGGCGACGTGCCCGGCCTGCTCGGCAGCCTCGCCGGTCTGCTCACCGTCGCCCCCGGGAACGAGGCCGCGCTGGCCGCCGCGCTCGACGGCCTCGCCGACGCGGTCGCCGTCAGCGGGGTGGACGAGGCCGTCGAGGCGATGCGGCTGCTGAAGATCTCCGACGCCGGCCGGGCCGGGCTGCTGGTCGGCAGTCCGGCCGGACCCGGCATGACGGGCTCCGCCGACGCGCTGCGTCCGAAGCTGCCCGACGGCGCCCGCTGGGCACCCGACCTGGTGGAGTGCGTGGCCGAACTGCGTCCGGCGGTGCACCGGGCGTTGCGGGACGTGGCACTCGTCGACGATCTGGCCGCCGCGGCGGAGCTGGTCGCCGGCAATCCGGAGCTGCGGGCCGTCACCCCGGACGGGGACGTGGTGGGGGCGTACGCGGCGGCCGGCGGGTCGGCCAAGGCGCCCAGCTACATCGAGGTGCAGGCGGCCGTCGAGGAGGCTCGCACCAACCGCCTCGCCGCCGAGCGGGCCGGCGCGGAGCTGCGCGAGCAGCTCGTCGAGGCGCGCGCCGAGGTGGCCGCCGCCAAGGAGACCGTGCAGCACGCCGCCGCCGAGAAGCGCGAGGCGGAGAGCCACCGCAACGCCGCTGCCCGCCGGCTCGCCGAGCTGGGCGCGCGGCCCGCTCGGCGAAGGCGGAGACCGACCGGCTCGGCGATTCCCGCTCCCGCGCCGAGGCGGCCCGTCAACGGGACCTCACCGCGCTCGCCGAGCTGGAGGAGCGGCTGCGGCTGGCCGAGGAGACACCGGTCGACGCCGAGCCCTCCACCGAGGAACGGGACCAGCTCGCCGCGATGGTGCCGCAGGCCCGGCAGAACGAGATGGAGGTCCGGCTCGCCGTGCGTACCGCCGAGGAGCGGGTCTCCTCGATCGCCGGCCGGGCCGACTCGCTGGCCCGGCAGGCCACCGCGGAGCGGGCCGCACGGGA
>NZ_JAEVHM010000326.1 GCF_016802865.1 Micromonospora parastrephiae
GCCGGACGGCGGCACGACGGGCGCGTCGGCCTCCGCGAGCCGCCGCGCGGTGAGCAGCGGGTCGGGTCGGAGCAGCGCGAGGAGTACGCCGGCGGCCAGCACGAACGCGACCGCGCTGAACGCGAACGGGCCCGCCAACGGCGGCAGCCCCCAGCCGGTGGTGGCACGGTCGGCCAGCGCGGCGAAGTTCGGCGCGGCCACCGCGCCGATGGTGGTGGCCCAGACGATGAGGGAGAGCTGCCGGCCACGACGGGCCGGCTCGGCCAGGTCCACCGCCGTGTAGCGGGCCTGCAGGTTCGCGGCGTGCCGCCGCCGAAGAACAGCATGCCGAGGAAGAGCAGCGGCACCGAGCGGACGACGGCGGCCAGCACCACCAACACGCCGCCGACGGCACCGAAGGCGTACGCCAGCACCAGGCCCGGTCGGCGGCCGTGCCGCGCCATGATCCGGGTGACCGGGATGGCGAGCAGCGCCGCACCGACCACCCCGGCGCTCTGGGCGACGCCGGCCACCGCGGTGCCGGCGATGCGGGCGGCGAGCAGCGCGCCGACGGCGATGCCGATGGTCACACCGATGCCGCCGATGATCTGGGTGGTGAAGAGCAGCCGCAGGGTGCGCCGCTGGATCGACGCGACATCGGGCCGGGCGGCGGTACGCGGCGCGGTCAGGTGGGTGGCCATCTGCGCTCCTCAGGACGGGGATGCCCCATCCTCGCGCACCCCGCCGGACCAGCGGCAGCGGGTTTCGCTACCGGCCGGGCCGACGAACGTGACTCATCGCCACCCCGTCCTCACACCCAACCGTTGCTGGCCGCCTGCACGCCGGCCTGGAATCGGCTGGCGGCGCCCAGCCGCTCGGTCAGGGAGGTCATCATGCGCTGCACACTGCGCAGGGAGATCGCGAGCTTGCGGGCCGCCGACTCGTCGGTGTGCCCCGCGGCGAGCAGCCGCAGCAGCTCGCGTTCCTGCCGGGTGAGACCCTGCTCGTCGGCCGCCGCCTGTTCGCCGAACGGAGTCGCGGTGTGCCACACCTGTTCGAAGAGCGCGATCAGGCCGGCAACGATCCCGCGGCTGTGCAGTTCCAGTGCACCCTGCCGCGGGTTGGTCGGCTCGATGGGCACGAGTGCGACCTCCCGATCGACGATGACCATGCGCATCGGCAACGTCGGTGTCGTGCGTGACTGCCCACCGAGGCCCGCCAGCCAGCGGGCGTGCGCGAGGGTGCCGGGGTCGTTGCGGAAGCTGTCCTGGTACACGTTGCGGATCTGGACACCCCGTTGCAGAGCCTGCTGGTCGAGCGGCGCCTCCGCCTCGAGCGTGTCCGGGCTCTGCGCACCGCCGCTGCTGAAGGAAAGACACTCGGTGCGGGCGCTGTGGGCCAGCTCGGCGAGCCGGTCCCGGACGCTGTCGACCCCTCCCAGCAACCGCCCTTCCGCCACCTGGTGGTAGTCGTCGTGGGCGGTCGCGATGGCGGCGATGGCCGCCTTGGTCGCCTCGACCTGTTGCTGCCGGACGGCAACCTCCGCCTCCACCTTGGTCAGAAGCGCCATCAGCCCGGCCTGCGGTCGCACCGGCCGGGCGTGATCGCCCCGGGGGTCGAGCCGAACGAGCGCGAGGTCGGCCAGCACGTCCAGTGCCGCACTCACCTCCCCCGACGACACGCCGAGGTGATCGGACAGGCCGGCGACGTTCAGGTCGGGACGCTGCAGCATGGCGCGGTAGACCGCCTCATGCTGCGCGGACAGCCCCAGCAGGTCGAACATGACCCCTCCCCCGGGTAGGACCAATCGACATTCTGCCGCGCACCGAGCGTTCTCGTGGACCCGTTTCGCACCTGGCGTGCTCCCGCCGGGCGGGGTCACGCCAGGCCGAACCTGGTGACAGGGCGCGGTGGGCCCGCGATGCTTTCCTCACGGCGGCGACATCGACCACGGAGCCCCCGGAATCCCCCGAGCGACATTCCGAGCACAGGAGAGACGTCAATGAGACCATTTACATTCATCAATGTTAATTACCGCGCCACGATCGCCCTCGCCCTCGGCCTCGGCCTCGGCCTCGGCCTCGCGATCATCCTGAGCTCGGAACCGGGTCCGATGGCGGCGTTCGCCGAGGGATTCGGCTGGGGTGGCCCCGCGCAGGACACCTCGGCGGTCCAGTTCGGAGCCCAGGGATTCGGCTGGGGCGCACCGGCACCGGTCGGTCCAGCGGCGTGGTCCTGATGGTCGCGGCGCACATCCGCATCGCTCCGCTCACCTCGACGGCCGCCATCGACCCGGCGGAGCTGCGAGATCTGATCCACGTGCACGCCACCGGGAGCGGGATAGAGCACCTTCGAGTCCGCGCCGGCCCGGACAGCGCCGACATCCTGGCCTTCGTCGACAGCGGCGATCCGACGGAAGCCGCCACAACGTTGCGCCGCATCGTCGACAGGACAATCGCCAGCACTCCCCTACTCGGTCCGTGGCGAATCGTCTGACCACGACACCACCCACCCAATTTTCGGCCACCTCTGCCACCGTCCACGGTTCGGCGGCCGGACAAGCCTGCCCTCAAAACGGAATGAATCCGAAAGGAACACCATGCGAAAAAGTGCGTTTCGTCGCCTGACCACCATGTCGCTCGGCGTGGCACTCGCCGCCGGCGTCGGCCTCTCCGGGGGCGTCGCCACCGTGCTGGCAAGCACGCCCGAGGCGGCCTTCGCCGCCTCCAGCGTGGGTGGATCGATCACCCCGGACGAGGTGCTCAGCCGCGCCAAGTACTGGTACGACAATCGCGGCAGCATCAACTACAGCCAGAGCGCCTACCACCGCGACGAGAACGGCAGGAACTACCGCACCGACTGCTCCGGGTTCGTCTCGATGGCCTGGCACCTCTCGACGTCGAAGACGACCTACAACATGTACACGGTGTCGAAGCAGATCAGTAAGAGCGACCTCCAGCCGGGCGACGTCCTGAACTCCGCGAGCCAGCACGTCATCCTCTTCAAACGCTGGCTCAACCAATCGACGGGCAGCTTCGAGTACTACGCTTTCGGATCAACGCCGGTAAAGATCGACACGGAGACGCTCAGCGGCGGCGGGGACGGTCTCATCGACTCGCACCCGGCGGGCAACTACGTCGCACGGCGCTACAACAACATCACCACGGGCGGCCAGGCTCCGGTGAAGGACCCCGGGGTCGCCGACGTGACCGGCGACGGCTATCACGACATGGTGGCCCGCAAGACCGATGGCACCCTGTGGCTGTACGCGAACAACATCGAACGCGACAACGGCACCCCGTACAACAGTGGTTCGTCGCGACAGATCGGCAGCGGCTGGAGCAGTGCGGACCGGATCATCAACGCCGACGCCACCGGTGACGGCTTCACCGACCTGATCGCCGTCAAGTCGGACGGCACGATGATGTTGTACTCGAACAACATCGTTCGTGACGACGGCACCCCGTACAGCAGCGCTTCGTCGCGGCAGATCGGCAGCGGCTGGGGCGGGTTCGACCGGATCGTCGGCGCGGACGTGACCGGCGACGGCTACACCGACCTCGTAACCCGCAAGACCGACGGCACCCTGTGGCTCTACCCGACGGCGCCGGAACCGTCATCGCGGCCGGCAGCCAGGTGACCGATCTCGCGGTGGGCGACCTGGTCTACGTCTCCGCCACCGCCCGACCGAAGGGCG
>NZ_JAEVHM010000327.1 GCF_016802865.1 Micromonospora parastrephiae
GGCGGCGGCTCGACACCGGGTGGGGTGCCCGGAGTGGGCGGCCAGGACGGGGAGGTGGGGCCGGGGGAAGCCGGTCGGTCGCCGCTCACATGTCGAGGGTAGGCGATCCGGGCACCGGAGTGACGGCACGCAGGAAGCCGCGAGCGTCCAGGAAGTCACCGAGGCTGCCCCGATGCTCGCCGCAGGCGAGCCAGGTCTTGCGGCGCCCGGCGTCGTGCAGGCGCGGATTGTTCCACTCCAGGGCCCACACGGCGGGGGCGCGGCATCCCCGGGCCGAGCAGACCAGGGGCTCGTCGGCGGGGAGGGGGATGCTCATCCCGGCCAGTCTAGGGCGGCGGGACGGAGGCTTGAGCGCCGGGCGGCCACGGGGGGAGCCGCCCGGCGACGGGATGAATCGTACACACGGCGGACGGGTCCCTGTCCACCCGTGACGGGCGATTCGGCCGCCGAGGACGGCGCGGCGAAAATCGGCTTCTCCCCACCTCGACACTCAGGAAGGCGTGCGAGTCTTGATACCGCACCAGCCGCGACGACCGACCAACGCTGTGGAGGACCGGTGGCCCAGCCGACCATGCCCGACGCTCCGACGCCGAACGGGGCGTCGGCCCCGGAGAAACCCGCCCCGGTGACGACACCCGCGCAGGACGCCACTCTGTTGGAGAAGGCGCTGTTCGAGATCAAGCGGGTCATCGTCGGGCAGGACCGGATGGTGGAGCGGATGTTCGTCGCGCTGCTCGCCCGCGGCCACTGCCTGCTCGAAGGGGTGCCCGGGGTGGCCAAGACCCTGGCCGTGGAGACCCTCGCCAAGGTCGTCGGCGGTTCGTTCGCCCGGGTGCAGTTCACCCCGGACCTGGTGCCGGCCGACATCATGGGCACCCGGATCTACCGGCAGTCGAGCGAGAAGTTCGACGTCGAGCTTGGCCCCGTCTTCGTGAACTTCCTGCTCGCCGACGAGATCAACCGGGCTCCGGCCAAGGTGCAGTCGGCGCTGCTGGAGGTGATGAGCGAGCGGCAGGTGTCCATCGGTGGGGAGAGCCACCGGGTGCCCGACCCGTTCCTGGTGATGGCCACCCAGAACCCGATCGAGCAGGAGGGCGTCTACCCGCTGCCCGAGGCGCAGCGGGACCGGTTCCTCATGAAGATCGTCGTGGGCTACCCCACCGACGCGGAGGAGCGCGAGATCGTCTACCGGATGGGCGTGGCCCCGCCGGAGCCGACGGCCGTCTTCGACACCCCCGACCTGATCGCCCTGCAACGCAAGGCCGACCAGGTCTTCGTACACAACGCGCTGGTCGACTACGCGGTACGGCTGGTGTTGGCCACCCGCGCCCCGGCCGAGCACGGCATGCCGGACGTCGCCCAGCTGATCCAGTACGGGGCCAGCCCGCGCGCCTCCCTCGGCCTGGTCCGGGCCACCCGCGCGTTGGCGCTGCTGCGCGGACGCGACTACGCCCTGCCCCAGGACGTGCAGGACATCGCCCCCGACATCCTGCGGCACCGGCTGGTGCTCAGCTACGACGCGCTCGCCGACGACGTGCCGGCCGACCACATCGTGCACCGGGTGATGTCCACCATCCCGCTGCCGGCGGTCGCTCCCCGCCAGCAGGCCACCCCGTCGTCGACCGTCCCGCCGCCGGGCGCCGGCTGGCCCGGGCAGCGCCCGTGACCTCACCCACCCCTCGTCCCGCCCCTCTCGCCGACCGCAGTGAGGCAGTGCTGTCCCGGCTCCAGTTGCTGGTCACCCGCAAGCTCGACGGCCTTCTGCAGGGCGACTACGCCGGTCTGCTCCCCGGCCCGGGCAGCGAGGCGGGGGAGTCGCGCGAGTACCGGCCCGGAGACGACGTGCGCCGGATGGACTGGCCGGTCACCGCGCGGACCACGACGCCGCACGTGCGACGAACGGTTGCCGACCGGGAACTGGAGACCTGGCTGGCACTGGACCTCTCGGCCAGCCTCGACTTCGGCACCGGACAGTGGCTCAAGCGGGAGGTGGTGGTGGCTGCCGCTGCCGCCATCACCCACCTGACCGTGCGCGGTGGCAACCGCGTCGGCGCCGTGATCGGCACCGGCGGCGGGGCTTCCGCGCCGGCCCGACGCTGGCGGGGCGCTCCGCCGCCGGTCGGGCCCGGGGTGCTCACCCGGCTGCCGGCCCGCTCCGGCCGCAAGGAGGCGCAGGGCCTGCTGCGTGCGATCGCCGGCACCGCGATCCAGCCCGGCCGGGGTGACCTGGGCGCCCTCGTCGAGATGCTCAACCGCCCGCCCCGGCGGCGTGGGGTGGCCGTGGTGGTCTCGGACTTCCTCGCGCCGGCCGAGCAGTGGTCCCGGCCGATGCGCAAGCTGCGCGTCCGCCATGACGTGCTGGCGATCGAGGTGGTCGACCCGCGCGAGTTGGAGCTGCCCGACGTGGGGGTGCTGCCGGTGGTCGACCCGGAGAGTGGTGAGCTGCACGAGGTGCAGACCGCCGACCCGCGGCTGCGGCAGCGCTACGCCGAGGCTGCCGCCGCCCAGCGGGCCACGATCGCCGCCGCCCTGCGCGGCGCCGGCGCGGCCCACCTGCGTCTGCGTACCGATCGAGACTGGCTGCTGGACATGGTGCGTTTCGTGGCCGCGCAGCGCACGCGCGTACCCGGGGGACGACACGATGATCCGTTTTCTGCAACCGTGGTGGCTGCTGGCCGTGCTGCCGGTGCTCGCCCTCGCCGCGTTCTACGTCTGGCGGCAGTTGCACCGTCGGGCGTACGCGATGCGGTTCACCAACGTGGACCTGCTGCGTACGGTGGCGCCGAAGGGCCTGGGCTGGCGCCGGCACGTGCCGGCGACCGCGTTCCTGCTCTGCCTGCTGGTGCTGGCCACCGCGCTGGCCCGGCCCGCGATGGACAGGAAGGAGCCGCTGGAGCGGGCCACGGTGATGCTCGCCATCGACGTGTCGCTGTCGATGCAGGCCGACGACGTGGCGCCGAACCGGCTGGAGGCGGCGCAGGAGGCGGCCAAGCAGTTCGTCGGCGAGCTGCCGGAGAGCTACAACCTGGGCCTCGTGTCGTTCGCCAAGGCCGCCAACGTGCTGGTGCCACCGGGCAAGGATCGGGACGCGGTGACCAGCGCCATCGACGGGCTGGTGCTGGCCGAGGCGACCGCGACCGGCGAGGCGGTGTTCACCTGTCTGGAGGCGATCCGGTCGGTGCCGTCCGACGGCGCGGCGGGTATCCCGCCGGCCCGGATCGTGCTGCTCTCCGACGGGTTCCGCACCTCCGGCCGGTCGGTGGAGGAGGCGGCGGCCGCCGCCCAGGCGGCCAACGTGCCGGTCTCCACCATCGCCTTCGGCACCGACACCGGTCAGGTCGACATCGGTGGGCAGCTCCAGCGGGTGCCGGTGGACCGGCTGGCCCTGGCCGAGCTGGCCGAGACCACCGAGGGCTACTTCTACGAGGCGGCCTCGGTGAGCGAGCTGAAGCAGGTCTACCAGGACATGGGCAGCTCGATCGGTTTCCGTACCGAGCCCCGCGAGGTGACCCAGTGGTACGCCGGGGTGGCGCTGCTGTTGGCGCTCTGCGCGGGGGCGCTCAGCCTGCTCTGGTCGTCGCGGATGCTCTGACGCCGGTGGTGCCCGGGCGGGTCCCGGGCACCACCCGGCCGTGGGTTGCGCGGGGCCGGGCG
>NZ_JAEVHM010000328.1 GCF_016802865.1 Micromonospora parastrephiae
CGGCGAGCGTCGCGGCCAGGGCCAGGCGGTCCCGGCCCGACGCGCGCAGCGCCTGCCCGACCGACACGGCGGCCGTCGCCGCAAGCACCGGATCGTCGCGGCGACCGCCATCGCCCGGTCGGCGGCCAGCCACCCAAGCTCAGCCTCGCCGAGTTTCACCAGCAGCGACGAGGTGATCCGGTACGCCTGCACCCGCAGCTCCGCCGACCGCGCACCCCGGGCGGCGTCGAGCAGACCCGGCAACACCCGCACCAACTGCCCGTAGTGCGCGTGCTGGTAGGTCAACCAGGCGTACCCAACCTGCCTTCTTGCCTGTTCCGTCGTCTCAGCCGCCTGCGGGGTGTCGTAGCGGGCGAGCGCGGCCCGGATGTCGTCCACCCCGTCCGGCGTGCCGGCAGGGGTGCTCCGCTGTTTGCCGAGCAGCACCTCCGGATCGACCCGCAGGACGTGGGCCAGCTCCTGGATCATCGAGTACCGGTCCAGGGTGCGCACGCCCCGCTCCACCTTGTCCACCCAACTCTTCGACCTGCGCAGCCGGTCGGCGAGCATCTGCTGGGTCATCTGCCGCCGCACCCGCCAGCGGGCCACCCGGCGGCCGATGGGGAGGTCATCGCTGGTCACGCCGCCACCGCCGGTCCGGGACGCGCGGGTCGTGTCGTTCACGGGTACGCGCTCGGCCTCGGCCTGCGCCAGGAGGCGCTGTTTGGCAGCCTCGCGCTCGGCCGCCTCTGACTGCTCGCTCTTGCTGGCTGGCTCGTCGCCTTGCATGCTCACCTCCGTCAGCCAGGGCGCGACGCTCAGCCTTCACCGCCACCCAGGACTCCTGCGATCAGTGAAGCGGGCTGCCGGTCGACGGACCAGATGGCAAGCGATGCGCTCACTTGCGCTGCTCAGGACGTGGGTTGCGCAGGGTTGCGCCGGTCCCCATAGGACCGCATCGACCCGTAGGCTCATCACTGCTGGTAGTTGACTGATGCCTGGAGGCGGAACCATGGCGCGACCGGTGATGAACGCGGCGTTCGAAGAACTGCTGCGTGCCGCCGGTTACGACAAGGCCCACGCCGCCTTCGCTCGCCAGCTCAATCACACCGGCCGCAACGAGGGCGCCTGGCGCTACGACGCTGCCAGCGTCTACTGGTGGCTGCGCGGTCGCCGGCCTGGCGAGCACGTACAGGCCGCGATGGCCGAAACACTTGCCCGCAAGCTCGGTCGCTCAGTCGCCGTTACGGAGCTAGGGTTTTGCGCAGCCGACAGCATCGGCACGTGTGTCTACCCCACGTCCGTCGATGGGGCGATCGATACCGCCGAGCAGATCTGGACGAAGCTGGCCAAGCACCTCAACCAACATGCCAGCGGAGCGTTCGACAGCGGCAAAGCCCTTGAGGCGGCGCTCGGCTGGCGGTATGACCTGCCCGACAAGGCGGTCAGCCGCAACGGCCGGCAACAGGTCAGCGCCACCGACGTTCAATCGCTGTACACACTGGCGGACCACTTCACCGACCTTGACCGACGTCACGGCAGCGGCTCTCCGCACACCCGTGCCGTCATGGCCGACTTCCTCGTACGTCAGGTCGCGCCCATGCTGCGCGGCACCTACACCGATTCCGTGGGACGGGACCTCATGCGCGCAGCGGCAACGCTTGCCGGTCAGCTCGCCTTCATGTCCTACGACGCGGGCGAGCATGCCATGGCGCAACATCATGTGACGCTCGGCCTACGGCTCGCCAAGGCCGCTGACAACCGCCTTTACGGCGCTCACCTGCTGGCGAACCTCGCCACCCAGGCTGTGTTCTTGGGGCGCGCCCGAGAGGCGACTCGGCTCGTCGAAGCAGCCATAGACGGGGCCGGTCGCGCACCCGCAGCCGTCCTCGCTCGGCTACATGCCACCGCCGCTACCGCGTACGGACAGTCAGGCGAGCGGCGTGCCTGCCAGCGCGCCCTCGCGAAGGCTGAACGTGCTCTCGACCGGACGGGCATCGACCCCGGCCCGCGATGGGTTGGCTACTTCAGCCCTGCCCACCTGGCCGGGGCCGCGCTGAGGTGCCTGGGCGACCTAAATCTGTACCGGCAGGCCCTTCGACACGCCCCTGACGCGCTCACCCTCGGCAGTAAGAACACCCGCACGCTTGCCCTGCACACCGCCCTCGTCGCCGTGACTCACGCCCGCGCTGGAGACACCGACGCTGCCTGCAACTGGGCCTCGAAGATCGGGCAACACGCCGCGGGCATCCAGTCGGCGCGTGTTCAACAGCGCGTCCGCGAACTCGCTACTGCTCTCAGCCCCCAGCAGGCATCGCCACAGGTCAACGAAGTTCTGCATGCACTCGCGGTCGTGTCGGGAGCCAGTTAGAGCGCTAGCGCACCTAGACATGTCCGCTAGCGTCATTGAGGTGACCTGGACGGAGCCTGCTACGTGGTACGCGAACCTGGCTTCATTCTATGCCGCCGCCGCGGCCTTCATCACCGACTCGGCAGGCAACGTGCTGCTCGTTAAGCCCACGTACCGCGACCACTGGGCCTTCCCAGGGGGCTACGTGGATGAAAACGAATACCCGCATGATGCCTGCGCCCGCGAAATCCGAGAGGAGTTGGGGATCTCGGTGGAGGTGGGCGAGCTTCTCGTAGTCGACTGGGCACCGCCCGCTGGGCAGCGGCCCCGCGCGATCATAAGCTTCACGTTTGACTGCGGGTCCATTGCCAGCCTCGGCGGCGTCAATCTGTCGAGGCGAGAGTTGGAGGATTTTGCGTTTTTCTCGCGCCAAGAGGCCGAGCAGCGCCTTCCCGACAATGTCGCTGCAAGAGTCCATGCGGCAATGCGCGCCCGCGCCAGGCATGCTCCGGTATACCTTGCCGGCGGGATGACCGTCCCACCGCCCTCTCATGATTCAACAGATCACGGAGGCGAGCGTGGGCGGCAGGGTGCTTGAACGGACTTGCCGTTTAGTTGGATTTTCCGTCTACTACGCGGTCGCGGCCTCTAACAAGGCTACCCGCATCTCGCCGTCTAGACGCTTACCCGGTCATCGGCTTCCATTGGAAGAATTATCCATGTCTCAGGACCAATCCGTCGAGAAATCCTCTCGACATTCCCCCGAACCTCACCGGGCCACACAGTTTGCGTGGACCACGTTACACCGACAAGGACCGCATCCATCAGCAATGCCTCACTAAGATCCGCCCCTGAGAGGTTGGCCCACGAAAGATCGGCGTCCCTCAAATCTGCACGTATAAACAATGCGCTCATCGCGTTAACTCGCACAAGTTGGGCGTCTCGCAGGTTCGCGTCAACGAGGATTGCGCCGGCCATGTTCGCTCTACTCAAGATTGCGCCACTCAAGTTAGCGCCAGCGAATATGGCCCTTCCAAAATTCATGCCACCCAGATCACGCTGAGACAGATTAGCATCCCTATAGTCCGCCCCCCGCTCAGCGCTAGAACTGGGACGAATGGGAACATAAGGTAATTCTTCGTCATTTGGAGCCGTGCCGGCCTGCGCCTGGCCCGGTGGCCCCACATGCCTGAGCGTGTCAACTGGTGGTTCCACAATGTCCCAACGCGCGATCGAAGCGAGAAGACGAACTACGTATGAATGGCTGCTGCCGATAGCGCCTCCCCTCCCATAA
>NZ_JAEVHM010000329.1 GCF_016802865.1 Micromonospora parastrephiae
GTTGGGGTTGGGGGGGGACTTGCGGGGGCGGCGTTTTGCGGTGGTGGTGCGGGGGCCGTAGCCGACCAGGACCGCGGTCCGCCCACCCGGGGCGGGGCCGCCGATCAGGCCCGGCTCGACCATGCCCTCGGCCGGCGCCACCTTGACGGCGGCCAGCGAGGCGGCCGACGGGGTG
Organism: Micromonospora parastrephiae; assembly: GCF_016802865.1. Classification (GTDB taxonomy): domain Bacteria; phylum Actinomycetota; class Actinomycetes; order Mycobacteriales; family Micromonosporaceae; genus Micromonospora; species Micromonospora parastrephiae. The sequence continues at coordinate 176 of NZ_JAEVHM010000329.1, forward strand.
GGCAGGTCGTCGCCGGGCGTGGCCGTGGTCGACGGAACGTCCAGCGGGCCGGCGCCCGGGTCGGTGTCGATGGCGATGATCGGCGTACCGACCTCGACCGTCGTTCCCTCCGGGTGGAAGATCGCCTGCACCTGCCCGGCCCACTTCGCCGGGATCTCCACCGCCGCCTTGGCCGTCTCCACCTCGACGATCGGCTGGTTCAGTTCGATGGTGTCGCCGACCTTGACCAGCCAGGCCAGGATCTCGCCCTCGGTCAGCCCCTCGCCCAGGTCGGGCAGGTTGAACTCCTTGATCCGGGACATGCCGCTCACCAGCCGAAGGTGCGGTCGACGGCGTCGAGCACCCGGTCGAGGTCGGGCAGGAACTCCTCCTCCACCCGGGCGGCCGGGTAGGGGATGTCGAAGCCGGTCACCCGCAGCACCGGCGACTCCAGGGAGTAGAAGCACTCCTCGGTGATCCGAGCGGCCAGCTCGGCGCCGAGACCGATGTTCGACGGCGCCTCGTGCACCACAACGGCCCGGCCGGTTCGCTTCACCGACTCGTACGCCGCCGTCAGGTCCAGCGGCGAGAGCGAGCGAAGGTCGATGACCTCCAGCTCCCGGCCGTCCTCGGCGGCGGCGGTCGCCGCCTCCAGGCACGTCCGCACCATCGGCCCGTAGGCCAGCACGGTCACGTCGGCGCCGGGCCGCACCACGCGGGCCGAGTGCAGGGGGTACGCGTCGGACAGCGGCGCGTCCAGGTCGACCGGACCCTTCTCCCAGTAGCGGCGCTTGGGCTCCAGGAAGACGATCGGGTCGTCCGAGGCGACGGCCTGCTGGATCATCACGTACGCGTCCTGCGGGTTGGCGCAGGACACCACCTTCAGCCCGGCGGTGTGCGCGAAGTACGCCTCCGGCGACTCGGAGTGGTGCTCGACCGCGCCGATGCCACCGCCGAACGGGATCCGGATCACCATGGGGATGCTGAGCTTGCCGCCCGAGCGGTAGTGCATTTTCGCCACCTGCGACACGATCTGGTCGTACGCGGGGTAGACGAAGCCGTCGAACTGGATCTCGCAGACCGGCCGGTAGCCGCGGATGGCCAGGCCGACCGCGGTGCCGATGATGCCGGACTCGGCCAGCGGGGTGTCGATCACCCGCTGGTCGCCGAAGTCCTTCTGGAGACCGTCGGTGATCCGGAAGACGCCGCCGAGCTTGCCGACGTCCTCGCCCATGATGATGACCTTGGGGTCGTTCTCAAGGGCGCGGCGCAGACCGGTGTTGAGGGCCTTGCCGATGGTGAGCGTCTCCGTGGCCATCAGTGGGCGCTCCCCTCGAACGACTCCATGTAGCGGCTGAACTGCGCGCGCTGCTCGTCCAGCAGCGGAGACCCGTTGGGGTAGACGTGGTCGAACATCGTCACCGGCTCCGGGTCGGGCATCTCGAGCACCCGCTCGCGCAGGTGCACCGACTCGCGGCGGGCCTGCTCGTCGACCTCGGCGAAGAAGCCCGCGTCGGCGATCTGCTGCTTTTCCAGGAAGGCCCTCACCCGGGTGATCGGGTCCTTGGCCTGCCACGCCTCGACCTCGCTGGCGATCCGGTAGCGGGTCGGGTCGTCGGAGGTGGTGTGCGCGCCCATCCGGTAGGTGTACGCCTCGATGAGGCTCGGGCCCTGCCCGTGCCGGGCGTTGTCCAACGCCGTGCGGGTGACCGCGTACGAGGCGAGCACGTCGTTGCCGTCCACCCGTACACCGGGGAAGCCGAAGCCGGCGGCCCGCTGGTAGAGCGGGACCCGGGTCTGCCGCTCCAGCGGCTCGGAGATCGCATACTGGTTGTTCTGGCAGAAGAAGACCAGCGGCGCGTTGAACACGCTGGCCCAGACGAACGCCTCGTTCACGTCGCCCTGGCTGGTGGCGCCGTCGCCGAAGTAGGCGATTGCCGCCTCGCCGTCGTCGGTGCCGGTCTTGCCGTCGATGGTGATCCCCATCGCGTAGCCGGTCGCGTGCAGGGTCTGCGCACCGATGACGATGGTGTACATGTTGAATTTGAACTCGTTCGGGTCCCAGCCGCCCTGGTCGACACCGCGGAACAGGCCGAGCGGCATGATCGGGTCGATGCCCCGGCAGTAGAGGACGCCGTGCTCCCGGTACGTCGGGAAGGCCATGTCCTGGGTACGCAGCGCCCGCCCGGAGCCGACCTGGGCGGCCTCCTGGCCGAGCAGGCTGGCCCAGAGGCCCAGCTCGCCCTGGCGCTGGAGAGCGGTCGCCTCGGCGTCCAACTTCCGGACCAGCACCAGGTCGCGGTAGAGCCCGCGGTACTCCTCGTCGGTGAAGTCGACGCGGTACTCGGTGCCGTCCGGCCCGGTGGCGCTGTCGATCCGCTCGCCTTCGGGGGTGAGTAGCTGCACCAGCGCGGGGTCGCCGGCCGCGCCCTTCCTGGAGCGGGGTGCGGCCCGCCTGCCGCGGGTGGTGCCCCCGGGGTCGCCCTTTGCCATCGGTCTCTCCCTGTCGTGTCTGCGTCGGCACCGGGGGGTCACCCGGCCGCGCAACTCGTGCGCCTGTCCGGCTGCTGCCGGACCGGTTCCTGGCGGCCGCGCCTAGCCCCGGTGGGGGTTGCCGCACGGCGTGAGCCGGATTCTGGCCGAACCCGGTTCGGGAGCGCCGGCACTCAACCGCGCCTGCCGCGAGGGTGCGCGGAGGTCACGGCTGCGTTGCCGTCGTGGTCCATATTCGCAGAGCAGGTGAGCGCGCCCACAGTACGCCTGCCCCACATTCCGACCGTCCATGGTTTGTGGTTCTTTGTCGTCATCGTGCCCTGTCGCGTCCACCGGGTGTTCCGGCGATGATTCGTCACCGTTCGGTCAGCACCGCGTGTCGACACGCGGTGGAGGTTGGCTGACGCAGGGTGACTGGGCGAGGCTGATTGCCGGGGAACGCGCCGATCGGGTCAATTGCCGGGTTCTACCGCCGGTGGGGTCCACGCGCGTGCTGCGACGGCCGACGACAAGGGGTGTGCGGTGTACGAGCCAGGTGACGGTCCCGGCACGCCCGCGCTCGGCCGGCACCGGTCGGCCGGCGGCTACCGGCGGGTGGTCGGCGCGCACCGGGCCACCGGCGCCGGCGGTCCCTCCCGGGGCTACCTGCTCACCGTCGCACTGCTGGCCGGCACCGCGTCGATGCCCATTCTCGCCGCGATCAGCGCGGGTTCGGCCACGCCGGGCAGCACGGCGCTGCCGGACAGCAGCACCCCGTTCATCCCGACCCCGTCGGTCGGGCCGGTGGTGATCCCGCTGCCGGTGGTCAGCCAACCGGCGCCCCCTCCGCTCGGCACGCCCAGCGCCGGCCGACCGCGACGCCCGGTTGGCTGCCCGCCGCACCCCTGCGTACCCCGCAGCGGCCGGCAGCGGGGCCGAGAGCCGTCGACGCGGGTCCCGCCGACCG
>NZ_JAEVHM010000033.1 GCF_016802865.1 Micromonospora parastrephiae
GACGGGTGGCAGGACATGCCGCTGACCGACGCCGCGCAGACGGTGCAGGTGTCGGCCTACCCGGACGCCTACGCCCAGTGGGAGCAGCAGGCCACCGACCTCGTCACCCAGCACTGGAACAGCTGACCACAGCAGCACAGCGATGGCCGGCACCCCGCAACCTCGGGGGCGCCGGCCATCGGCATGCCAGGCAAAAGCCGGCCGGCGGCACTGTCCACGGTGCGCGGACGCGACGTAGTGGAGTGGCGTGGTCGGCGCGGAGTGATCCGATCAGGGGGCGGGTACGTACCTTCCGGCGGGGACCGGCGGAGGGACGAGGCATGGCCGCAGTGGGGAACGGCGCCGAGCACGAAGCGGAGCGGCAACCGGAGGCGGAACCGCGACCGGCGGATGCCGAAGCGACACCCGGGCGCTGGTCGGTCGGCGCGCGCATGCTGTTGGCCGCTGCCGCGGTCGTGCTGGTCCTCGGTGCCGCGGCCGTGGCGGTCATCGTCGCGGACCCGCACCGCCTCGGCGTGGCCTACACGGGTGCACCCGACGGCACCGCACCCGACGGCCACGCACCCGACGGCACCCGACCCGACGCCACCGCACCCGACGGCACCCGGCCTGACGCCACCGCACCCGACGCCACCGCACCTGACGGCGCCCGGCCCGACGGGTCGGGTACCGCCGCGGCTGCCGAGCAGACGACGACCACGCCGCTGGCGGGTCGGCAGCGGGCCACCTTCGTGCTCGTGGACGGGCTGTCGTCGTTCGACCTGCGGGTCGCCGATCTGGGCGACGACCTCTACCAAATCAACACTCCGGCGGGCTCGGGCGTGGCGGCCCGGCCGGAGGTGCGGGGCGACACCGTGCGGCTTGGCCTGGCGGACACCGGTGCGTCCGGGGCGAAGGCGGCGCGGGTGCTGCTCAACGAGCGGGTCGCCTGGCGTCTCCACCTGATCGGCGGTGTGAGTGGTCAGGTGGTGGATCTGACCCGGGCCCGGCTGCTGGGCGTGGAACTCGCCGGCGGGTCGAGCCGTACGGAGGTCCTTCTGCCGGTGATCGACGGCACGATGACCGTACGGCTGACCGGCGGTACGAGTCAGCTCGACGTGCGGGTGCCCGGCCAACCTCCGGTACGGGTGCGGGTGGGCGCGGGTGCCGGCTCGGTCGTCGTGGGTGACGAGCGGTGGAACGGGGTGGGCGCGGGTTCGCTGCTGGGCGCGCCGGGCTGGGACCGGTCGACGGACCGCCTCTACCTCGACCTGGTGGCGGGGGCCAACAGCGTGACGGTGGACACCGGTCCCCGCTGAACTCCCGCCCGCGGGCGGGAGCGCCGGCGAGAAGCGCCGCAGCCGCGGGTGGGCGTGCGCGTACAGTCGGGCGGTGGAGCGTACTGAATCGATGCTGGCGCAGACCCGACCGCCCGGCGTGGCCGAAGCCGATCCCGGCAGCGTGCTGCTGCCTGGCCACGACGTGCCGCTCGGCCGCTACACGACCGTGCGGAGGCTGTTGCCGCAGCGCCCCCGCCGGATGGTCGGCGCGTGGTGTTTCGTCGACCATTTCGGCCCGGACGACGTGGCGCAGCGGCCCGGTATGGAGGTGCCGCCGCATCCGCACACCGGCCTGCAGACGGTGACGTGGCTGCTCGACGGCGAGATCATCCACCGGGACAGCCTCGGTAGCGTGCAGGCGATCCGACCCGGTCAGTTGAACGTGATGACGTCGGGGCACGGCATCGCCCACTCCGAGCGCTCGCCGGCCACTCATCCGCCGGTGATGCACGGCGTGCAGCTGTGGGTGGCGCTGCCGGATCCGGCGCGGGCCGGTGCGGCGGCCTTCGCCCACCACGCCGACCTGCCGCACTGGCGCGACGGGGAGTTGGACGTCACCCTGCTGGTCGGTGAGCTGGCCGGCGAGCGGTCGCCGGCGATGGTGCACACCCCGCTGATGGGCGCGCAGCTGGAGTTGGCCGGTACGTCGCCGACCACGCTGCCGTTGCGACCCGATTTCGAGTACGCCCTGCTGGCGATGTCCGGGTCGGCGGAGGCGGCGGGGGTGGGGTTCGAACCGGGGGCGCTGCTCTACCTCGGGTCGGGTCGGCGGGAGGTGACCGTGCGCGGCGGGGCGGGGGCGCGCCTGCTGCTGTTGGGCGGTACGCCGTTCGACGAGCCGCTGGTGATGTGGTGGAACTTCGTGGGCCGTTCGCACGAGGAGGTGGCCGCCGCCCGGGAGGACTGGATGGCGGGGCGGCGCTTCGGGGTGGTCGCCGACGATCCGGCGCCGCCGCTGCCGGCGCCGGCGCTGCCCACCACCCGTTTGAAGGCCCGTGACCGCACCGGGGGTCTGCACGGCTGAGGTGGGCGTGTGACCGGCGGTCGCGCGGGTAGTCGCGGGCATGCCGACCACTCTGATCACGCCCGTGGAGGACCGGAAACGCCTGGCCCGCCGGCTCGCCGGCAGCGGGCGGGGCTTCGCCGAGCAGTACGGCTTCCGGGTCACCAACAACCCGGCGAGCCTGTTCCAGGTGCTCTACCTCGCGGTGCTGCTGGCCCGCCGGGGCGACTTCCGCCGGGCGCTGGATGGCGCGCGGGCGCTGCGCGACGAGGGGTGGGACAGCGCCGCCCGGCTGGCCCGTTCGCTGCACGAGGACCGGGTGCGGGTGTTGCGCGACAGCGGTCAGCGTGGCGACGTGGGCGCGCTGGCCGTCGCGTTGGGTGATTTGGCCCGGACGGTCGTCGAGCGGTACCGGGGCGACCTGCGCCGGTTGCGGTCGGTGGCGCATCACGATCCGGCCCGGGAGCGGGCGTTGCTGGCCGAGCTGCCCGGCGTCGACGACCAGGTTGTCGACCTGTTCCTGCGGGAGGCGCAGGCGCTGTGGCGGGAGGTCGCCCCGGTGGCCGACCGGCGGGCCCTCGCCGCGGCCCGGCGGCTCGGGCTGGGGCGTTCCGCTGCTGACCTGGCTGGGCTGGCCAGCGGTGAGTCGGAGCGGTTGGCGTGGCTGGTGGGGGCGCTGGCGCGGGTCGACCTGGAGCACCGGTACGGGGAGCTGACCGGTCGGCCGTAACGTGCCCTGGCCCACAGTTCGGCAAAAACTGACCGTACGGAGGATGTTCTGTCGTAGGGTTGTACCCGGCAGTGCTGGCCGCTCGGTTCGAGCGAGCATCCACCGCCTGGTGGCCGCGACCCGGTTCGGGCGCGGTTCACCGCTTGGGCAGGTTTGGCGCCCCCCGGTCGCGGTTCGTGACCCGGGGGCGCCCGCCTGTCCCGGCCGTTCAGCGGGCCAGGCCCGCGATCAGGTTCACCGTGACGGCGATGATGAACGCGCCGAACAGGTACGACAGCATCGAGTGCCGCAGCACGGTGCGCCGCATCTCGTTGCTCGTCAGGTTCGTGTCGGAGACCTGGAACGTCGTCCCGATGGTGAACGCGACGTACGCGAAGTCGGAGTAGCGCGGCGGTTCGGGTTGGTTGAAGTTCACCCCGCCGTCCGGGCCGGTGTAGTAGATCCTGGCGTACCGGGCGGCGAACACGGTGTGCACCACCAGCCAGGAGAGCAGCACGCTGAGCACGCCCAGGCCGCCGTACAGGTCGCGGGCAAGGCCGGTTGGCGCCGCGTGTGCGCTGGCCACCACCAGCGCCACGGCCAGGAGGCTGGCGGAGCAGGCGACGAGCAGCAGCACGTCGCGGATGGCCCGGTTGGGGTCCTCGTGCACGGCGAGCGCGGCGGTGCGGTCGGAGTCCAGCGGCCAGATCTTGCGCCAGACCAGCACCAGCCAACTCAGCGCGGCCGCGTCCCAGCCGGCGAGGGGTGCGAGCGTCGGCGGCAGCACCAGAGCGAGGACGGCGCCCACGACGATGCCGACGACCCCCACCAGGGCGAGTTGCCCGGCGGCCGGAGTGTGCCCGTCCGGCGGGCGGGACAGCGGGCCGGTGCGGGTCACCGCCGGGTCAGATGCCGCGCAGGTGCTGCGAGACCCGGTTGTGCGTCTTGTCCCGGGCCTGCGCGGCCCGCTGCGACGGGCCCACCTCGGGGGCGGCCTCGATGCCGGCCGACCGGGCCACCTCGGTGCCGTTGGCGTAGTCCACCGGCGGCAGGGCACGCAACGCCTTCAGGACGTCCGGCGGGGCGCCTTCGCGTTCGCCTCGCGGACGACGTCGTCCTTCTCGGCCGGGTAGTCCAGGCTCGACAGGTACTGCAGGACGTCGGCGTAGCTCGCCATGGCAGCGGCTCCCTCGGGCATCGATGTGGTCACGACCGGCGGCGGTTACCCGTCCGCCGTCGCGTCACGCCCGCCCCGGTGGGAAATCCGGCGCGGTTTCCACCCGGCCGGCGCGGGTACCCGCAGGCGCCGACGCGAGCCCGAGGGAGTACGTGATGAACTACGACACCTTCATCGACCAGGTTTCCCAGCGCACGTCGACGTCGTCCGAGCGGGCGGTCGAGCTGACCCGGGCCGTGTTGGAGACGTTCGGGGAGCGGCTGACCGGCGGCGAGGTGCTGGACCTGGCCGCGCAGCTGCCGCAGCCGCTGCAACTGGTGCTCAAGCCGAGCCCGAGCACCGAGCAGGCGCAACGGTTCGGGGCGGCCGAGTTCGTGGCACGGGTGGCGCTGCGCGCCGGTGCGGAGGAGCCCGCTGCCCGGGACGCCGTACGGGCGGTCTTCACGACGCTGCGCGAGGCGATCACCGGTGGCGAGTTCGACGACGTGGCCACCCAGCTGCCGCGTGACTACCGGGGTCTGGTGGAGCAGGCGATGGCCCCGGGCGCGACGCTGCGCCGGTCCTGACAGCGACCGTCCCGGCCTTCCACAGCGGTTTACCAGGGCAACCATCGATGTCCCGCTTGGCGCGGCGATTCAGCCTGGCCTAACCTTGTGCGTGCGAGGGGAGTACTTCCCACGAATCATTCCGGTCAGTACGGCGCGCCCGGCGCGCCTCGGGTGATTGCCCATCATGTGGTGGGTGAAGGAGACCTCGAACATGACACGGTGTTCGAGGAGGCCCCATGACCGAAGTGTCGTACCTGTCCGCCGCCAGTGAGCTGTCGTCGGTGGGCACCCCCACCCTGTGGGCGGTGACCATCGTCGGGGTGCTGCTCCTGCTGGTGCTGGATTTCCTGGTCACGCGCCGCCCGCACGAGGTGTCCATGCGGGAGGCGATCGGCTGGTCGGCGTTCTACATAGCCCTGCCGCTGGCGTTCGGCGGCTGGATCTGGGCGCGCTACGGCTCTCAACAGGGCGTGGAGTACCTCACCGGCTACCTGGTGGAGAAGTCGCTCTCGGTCGACAACCTCTTCGTCTTCATGCTGCTGCTGGCCGCGTTCGCGGTGCCGGCCGTGCTCGCCCAGCGGGTGCTGCTCTACGGCATCGCCGGCGCGCTGGTGCTGCGGGCGGTCTTCATCGCCCTCGGTGCGGCGGCGTTGCAGACCCTCGACTTCGCGTTTCTGCTCTTCGCGATCATCCTCATCGCCACCGCGGTGAAGCTGCTGCGCGACGCCCTGTCCGGGCACCAGCAGGAAGTCGACATCAACAAGATGCGCTCGGTGAAGCTGCTGCGCAAGATCATGCCGGTGGTCGACGAGTACCACGGCACGCGGATGACCGTCCGGCAGGGCGCGAAGCGGGCGCTCACCCCGCTCGCCCTGGTCGTGGTCGCGGTGCTGGCCACCGACGTGGTCTTCGCCGTCGACTCGGTGCCGGCGGTCTACGGCATCACCGAGGACCCGTACCTGGTGTTCGCCACCAACGCGTTCGCCCTGCTCGGCCTGCGGGCGCTCTACTTCGTCCTGCACGCGGCGTTGAGCCGGCTGGTGCACCTCAGCTACGGCCTGGCGATCATCCTGGCGTTCATCGGCCTCAAGCTGGGTCTGCACTGGGCGCACGGGATCTGGGAGAGCGTTCCGCAGATCCCCACCCTGGCCTCGCTCGGCGTGATCATCGGGGTGTTGCTGGTGGTCACCCTGACCAGCCTGCGTGCCACCCGCGGCGGTGTGCCCGAGGAGCGCGAGGTCGTCACCGAGCGGCACTGACCGCGCCGCGCCGGGGGGACGAGGGGGTACGCGGGAAAGCTCCCGCCCCGGCCGGCGCGATGGTACGACTGTGCAATGGGAATCGTGTCACCGGGCTTTCAGGGCCGCCCCCGATCACAGGAGCCGGCCCTGCCACCCGGTCAGTACCTGACTGAGGACTTTCCGGTGCTGTCGGCCGGCCCGACGCCCCGGGTGTCGCTGGACACCTGGGAGTTCGTCATCGCCGCCGAGAACGGCAACGAGTTCCGGTGGTCGTGGCAGGAGCTGATGGCGCTTCCGCAGGAGACGCCGACGGTCGACATCCACTGCGTCACCCACTGGTCCAAGCTGGGCACCACCTGGCAGGGCGTCTCCCTGGACACCCTGCTCGACGGTGTGGACACCGGCGCGCACTTCGCCCTCGCGCACTCCTACGGCGGGTACACGACCAACCTGCCGTTGGACGACCTGCGCGGCGGGCGCGCGTGGGTGGTGCACACCTTCGACGGTGCGCCGCTGCCCGCCGAGCACGGTGGCCCGGCGCGGCTGCTGGTGCCGCACCTGTACTTCTGGAAGTCCGCCAAGTGGGTGCGCGGGATCCGGCTCAAGACGATGGACGAGCCGGGTTTCTGGGAGACCGCCGGCTACCACGACTACGGCGACCCGTGGCGCGAGCAGCGGTACCAGGGTGACTGAGCGCGCCGTGGCGACGGGCGTCCCGGCCCGTGCGCCGATCCGCTGGCAGGTCGCCCGACTGGTGGAGCGCCGGGTGGAGACACCGACGGCGCAGACGCTGGTGCTGGAGGTGCCGGACTGGCCGGGGCACCTCCCCGGGCAGCACGTCGACGTGCGGTTGACCGCGCCGGACGGCTACCAGGCCGCCCGGTCGTACTCCATCGCCGGGCCGGTTGTGGACGGCCCGGGCGGCCCGCGGATCGAGGTGACCGTCCAGCGGGTGCACGACGGCGAGGTGTCTCCGTACCTGATCGATGTCTTCGGCGACGGCGACCCGGTGGAGGTTCGCGGACCGCTCGGTGGCTGGTTCATCTGGCGGCCGGAGGAGACCGCGCCGGTGCAGCTGGTCGCCGGCGGCTCCGGCATCGTGCCGCTGATGGCGATGATCCGGTCGCGCCGGGCGACCGGCAGCAAGGTGCCGTTCCGGCTGATCTACTCGGTGCGCACCCCCACGGATGTGATCTACGCCGACGAGCTGCGCCGCCGGGTCCGCGACGACTTCGGCCTGGATGTGGCGTACGTGTACACGCGCGAGGCGCCCGAGGGCTGGCGCGGTGAGCCGCACCGGGTCGGGCTGGCCGACGTGAACACCCACGGCTGGCCGCCGGACCTGCAGCCGCTCACCTACGTCTGTGGCCCGACCGGGTTCGTGGAGGCCGTGGCCGACCTGCTGGTGGGGCTGGGGCACCCGTCGCGGCGGATCAAGACCGAACGCTTCGGCCCGACCGGCTGATCGCCCCGCTCGCTCACTGCAACGTCGAGGAGACCCGATGACCGAGATGTCGTACCTGGACGGCAACATGCTCGACGGCCCGATGCGCGAGCTGTTCACCGTCGACCTGAGCACCGCGATGGGCCGCTGCGAGAACTGCGGGACGACCGGCTCGATGGCCAGCCTGCGCGTCTACTCGCACGCCCCGGGCCTGGTCGCGCGCTGCCCGTCCTGCGACGAGGTGATGATGCGGCTGGTCCGCGGGCCCGATCGGGCCTGGCTGGACATGCGCGGCACCACCTTCCTGCAGGTGCCGATGCCGATGGAGCAGACCCTCCCCGGGCCGCTCTGACGCGGGGCTGACCTCCGCGACGGCCGTGGCTCAGCCGGCGTAGCGGGCGGCGACCGTGGCGAAGGCGGCCTTCGGCTCCCAGGGCATGTCCGGGTAGGTGTCGCCGTTGCGGCCGTCGAGGACCTTGACGATCCCGAGACTGGCGAGGTCGAGGTCGTCGCGGGGGTCACCGTCGGGGCGGTGGGGCAGGTTGGAGAGCGCGAAGAGGTGTACGAAGGCGCTGTCGACGCCCTCGCTGTCGAAGATGTCGAGCAGCTCCCCGAGGTACGCCGCCTGGCCGGCCTCGTCGCGCTCGTACTGGCCGTTCAGTCGCCGTGGCAGGCCGGTGGTCTCGTCGTACTCGATGATTTCCATGCTGCGGGGGGCGACGTCGCCGGCCCCACGCCAGGTCGCGGTGCCGAAGCCCGTGACGGCGACGGGCTTGGGGTGTGCCGCGACGAGATCGCGTACGCCGTCCCGGAATCGATCGGCGACCTGCGCGGACCGGATGAGTTCGAGGGTCACGACGTCGAACAGTTCCCAGTCGACGCCCTCGAACGGTATGGCGGCGTAGGTGACCTTTCCGTGGAAGCGTTCGCGGATCGCCGTCACGGCGGTGCGGAGGAAGCGGTCGAGCCGAGCGCGGACGTCGGCGATTCGGTCGGCCCGGCCGCCGGGTTCGGCCAACAGGTGGTTGAGGCGCTCGTCGATGCGGTCGCCGTCGATGAAATTCCGGTTCATGATGCTCAGCTCGACTCCGGCGACGAACACGACCTCGGCCCCCGCCGTACGTAGTCGCTCGGCCCGCTCGGCGCAGTCGAGGAACAACGCGAGGATGTCGTCGGGGGACAGGTCCAGCGGGTACGGCGAAAACCAGACCTCGAGTCCGAGGTCGGCGGCGGCGCGGGCGGCGAGTTCCAGGCGCTGCGGGTCCCCACCGACGATCTGAACGGCGGTGCAGTGCAGGTCGTCGCGGATGATGCCCAACTCCCGCCGGAGCACATCCGGATCTAAGCGGTCCAACGAGTTGTGGCCGTCCCGAACAAAGCCGGTGTCGTAGGTCATGCCCTTGGCGCGCATGTGGTCGTCCTTCCGGTAGGCGAGTGGGGTGTGGCTGCGGCGACGCTACCAAAAAATTGCGTGCACGCAATTTTGCGCTGCCGCACCATGTGTGTGACAGTGGCGACGTGACAGCTCGGCCGACGCTTCGGGAACGAAAGAAACAGGCCACCAGGGAGGCGCTCCAGGCGGCGGCGCTGCGCTTGGCGCTGGAGCATGGGCCGGACAATGTCCGCGTCGACGACATCGCCGAGGCGGCCGGTGTGTCGCCGAGGACGTACAACAACTACTTCCCCAGCCGGGAGCAGGCGATCGTCGCGGCGGTCACCGCAGAGCGGGCATCACGAGTCGCGGCGGCCGTGGCCGGCCGTCCCGCCGATGTTGGCCTCGCCGACGCCGTGATCGACGCCGTCGTCGGGCAGTACGCGGATTCGGACGACCACGCGCCCGAGGCGCTGCTGATGATCACGACGAGTTCCGCTCTGCGCGCCTGCTATGTGGACACTGTCACCACGATCGAGGGTCCACTCGCCGGTGCCCTCACCGAACGCTGTCCAGACCTGGATCGGCTGACCGCCCAGGTGTTGTCCGCCAGTGTCGGCGCGGGTGCCAGGGTCGCGCTTCGACAGTGGTTGGAGGCGGCGCGCGTGGCGCCATCGATGCCGGGCTTCGTCGTACCGTCCGGATCACTGCCGGACCTGATGCGAACCGCGTTGACGCCGCTCGTGCCGGCTCTCGACGCGGCCGCGACACGTGCGCGACGCGGAAGCCCGGCCCGCACCGAGGTCGACCACTGAGGCTCGGCGCTGAAGTGGGCTCGCGGCGCGTTCGACACCTCGGACAATCGACTCCGTTTCGCGGAAGTGGCAGTGTCCGAGCGCTCGTGACATCCCGATTTTGGCGAGGTCGAGTCGATCAACGCGCCGCCGGACGGCGACGGCGGATGGCGGCCGTCGAATACCCGGGTGCGGGCGATCCGGTTCGTCCGTAGGCTTCCGATCCCCGGGCCGGCCGGGCCTGCCGTCGACGGATCGGAGATGAGCGCAGAGATGACCAGCCGCCTGTTCGCGGTGTGTTTCGCCGCGAACGAACCCCTTCGTGTAGCGCGATTCTGGTCCGCGATCCTGGGTCGGGAGGTGGTGGACGACCCGCAGCACGGGGTCATGCTGCTGCCCAGGGACGAGACCGATTTCCGGCTCCGCTTTCCGTCGACCTCCGAGCCGAAGGTCGTCCAGAACCGGGCGCACATCGAGCTGACGAGCGACTCGCTGGAGCACCAGCGGCAGACGGTGGCCAGGGCGCTGGAGTTGGGCGCACGGCACGTCGACGTCGGTCAGCTCCCCGAAGAGAGTCATGTGGTGCTCGGCGATCCCGATGGCAACGAGTTCTGCGTCCTCGGTCCGGGCAACACGTTCCTCGCCGGCTGCGGCTTCCTCGGCGACCTGGCCTGCGACGGTTCCCAGGCCGTCGGGTACTTCTGGAGCCAGGCGCTCGGGTGGCCGCTGGTCTGGGACCAGGACCAGGAGACCGCGATCCAGTCACCACGGGGTGGTCCGAAGATCGCCTGGGGTGGTCCGCCGTTGATGCCGAACGGGGGCAGGGACCGGGTGACGTTCGATGTCGCTCCCGGAGTCGGCGACGAGCCGCGGGCGGAGGTCGACCGCCTGCTCTCCCTCGGGGCGACAAGGGTCGGCGAGGGCCACGACGGCACGGTGGTGCTGGCCGACCCCGACGGCACCGAGTTCCGGGTGTTGACACCCCGGTAGGGCGGCCCGGGTCTCTAGGAGGGTGCGCGGCCCGTACGGACCGCGTACGCCCGCTTCATCTTCACGAAGTTGCCGCAGCCGGCCATGGAACACCAACGGCGGGCCTGGTTGCGGGAGGCGTCGTAGTACGCCCACCGGCAGGTGTCCCGGGCGCAGACCTTGAGTCGCCGCCAGGACCCGTCCTCACCGCACCGGCGGACGGCGTCGACCAGCCCGGCCACCGCCTGGTCCAACGGCGTGCCGCCGACAGCGACCAACCGGTGGCCGTCGTCGGTGAAGCGGGGCGCGACCGGCATCCCCGCCAGGGCGTGATTGAGGCGATCGAGCGCGGCAGGGTCGGCCCGGTGACCGGCATGGCCGAGCAGCACCGCCCGCAGCCCCTCCCGGACCGCCACGGCCGCGTCCAGGTCGAGCGGCCCGAGGTGTACGCCGGCCGGCACCAGGCGCCGCTCGACGAACCAGTCGCGCAGCCGGTCCGGGCTGGTCAGCGTCTCGTCGTCGACCTGCGGCTCGAAGGTGTTCACGAAGTCCCGAATGAGTCGGGCAGCGGCCGGCACCGCCGCGTCGTCGTCCACTGCGGCCATCCTCTCACTTTCACACCACCGTACCGCCTTGACAGGTGTGAAACCGCCTGCGAGGGTCGGAACTACACCGGTGAGGCCGTTTTGCTGGTGTGACATCGGTCGGGGAGGGCGGGTCGTGGCTTCCACGCTCAAGGACGTGGCGCGGCTCGCCGGGGTGTCGGTGAAGACCGTCTCCAACGTGATCAACGACTACCCGCACGTCAGCGCCGACGTCCGTCGCCGGGTCGAGGTCGCCGTCGCCCAGCTCGGCTACCGGCCGAACGCGTTCGCCCGGACCCTGCGTACCGGGCGCACCGGCGTGCTCGCCCTCGTGCTGCCCGACGCCGACCTCCCGTACGCCGACGACCTCACCCGCGAGGTCGTCCACGCGGCCGGACGTCGGGGTTACCGGGTCGTCGTCGAGCGGGGGCCCGACGAGGAACGCAACCCGTCGGGCCTGGACGACGCCCGCCCGATGCCCGTGGACGGCGTCCTGGTCGGTGCGCCCGGCGAGCTGGCCCCGGCGCTGACCGCGGCCGGTCGTCCCGTCGTGCTGATCGGGGGCAGAGCCTCCGACTCGCGGTGCGACCGGGTCGGCGTGGACATCGCCGGGGCGCCGAGGACGCCACCACCCACCTGCTGCGCACCGGCCGTCGACGGATCGCCGCGATCGGTGCGTACCACCCGGGACCCGCCGGTGCGCCGCAAGCGGGCACGGTCGGCTACCACCGTGCGCTGCGCGGGGCCGGGTTGACGCCGGTGCCCGGGCACCTGCTGCCCGCCCGGCCCCACCGCAGGGCCGACGGATACCGCGCGGCCCGCGACCTGTTCGCGGGCCCGGACCGCCCGGATGCGATCTTCTGCTTCTCCGACCCTCTCGCGATCGGCGCGATGCGGGCCGCCTTCGACGTCGGGCTGCGCGTCCCCGCCGACGTCGCCGTGATCGGCGTCGGCGACATCGAGGAGGGCCGCTACTCGCGGCCCACCCTGAGCACCGTCGCCGTCGACACCGGGTTTCTCGCCCGGGAGGCCGTGGCCCGCCTCACCGCCCGGATCGGCCAGCCCGACGCCGCCATCGCCGAGGTCGTCGCGCCGCACACCGTGCTTCCCCGGGAGAGCACCGACGTTCCGGCGCGCTGACCGATGCCACCACATCCTCGTCCGCGCACGATCAGGCCGGGGTCGGAGAGGCACGGCGGCGGCCGGCTGGACAACCGTCCCGGGGGTCGTTCAGAGTGGTCCGCCGTGAGATACCTGCGTACCGGTGGTCCCGCCGCGATCCGGCGGCCCAGGCCCACCGACGCCGACGAGTTCGTCGCCGCCGCGCGACGCAGTCGGGACCTGCACCACCCGTGGTTGGTCGCGCCGGCGAGCCCCGAGGAGTACGACCGCTACCTGGCCCGGATCCGTCGCCGGGACAATGCCGCCGTCTCAAGATCCGCGCAACGTCGGGGAAACTGCTGCCTCGCGAGCCGGTGGGACAGCAGGATCGGTGACGTTGCGCGGATCTTGGCACCGTCGGTGTCGGCAACACGACCGGACAGCGGCGCCCGTCGATCAGTCGGGGCACTGGAAGTTATGCGCCTCGATTACTCTCGGACAGGTGACGGCAACGGTCGACCATGGCAACGAGCCGTGGCCGGTGCGCATCCGTGGCCGTGGCCCCCAGGGCGAGGTCCTGGGCGCGGGGATGCTGGTCGACGAGCGTCGCGTCCTGACCTGCGCCCACGTCGTCGCCGGTGCGTCGGATCAACCCCACACCGCCCCGGCGGGGCCGGTCGACGTCGACCTGATCGGTCAGCCCGGCTCCCCGCGTGTGTCGGCGCGGGTCGTGCCGGGCTGCTGGGTGCCACCGACCGACGGGGGAGGCGGCGACGTCGCCCTGCTGGAGCTGGCGCGACCGCTGCCGCCCGGTGCGTACGCGCCGCTGCGCCGGATGCGTCTGTGGGACCGGCACGTGGTCGTCCGGGGATTTCCGGACACTCTGGAGCACGGCCTGTACGTCCGGGCGCGGCTCGCCGGCCCGTCGGGCACGCGACGGGAACGGGTCCAGATGGACGCGGCGACCACCGGCCCCCAGATCAGCCCCGGCTTCAGCGGCGCAGCGGTGGTCGACGACATCACCAGGATGGTCGTCGGGATGGTGGTCAGCACCTACCTGGACAGCGACGACGCGCCTCCCGTGGGCGCCGGCAACTCCCCGGGCAGCGGCCTGTCCTGGATGATCCCGGTCGAGACGATCCTGCACCACCTTCCTGTGCTCGGCGACCTGGTCCCCGGGACGCCGTCGGTCGACCGGGGCTTCCTGGTGGCCAACCACCTTCCGGTGGACCCGTCGGTCGCCCGGCGGATCACGGACCTGTTCACCCAGCAGCTCGACGCCAACGTGCTGATCGTCGTCACCGTCCACCCCGGGTCCGCCTCGGCGGCGGCGGTGCGTCAGGCCGCCGTGCGCTCCAGCCGGGAGCTTCGCCCCACCGCAGGCCCCACCGTCGGGGACGACCGCGCCGACGTGCCGCCGGTGGGCAGCATCGACCTGGCCGTGGACGTCACGGGTCGGCAGACCGAGGCGGTGTCCCAGCGGATCGCCGAGTGGACCGGCGCGGCCGACGACGCCGCCGAGGGCCACGCCACCGCGCTGCCCCCACGATCGTCGATCATCGACAACATCGACGAGGCGAGCGACCCCGAGACGCTGCTCTCCGACGTCGTGATGCCCCTGGTCGACCAGGCCGCCACCCGTGACCTGCGCGTCCTGCTGACCTTTCGCGGCGAGGCCGTCGGGTTGCGCCTCGCCCTGCTCGCGCGCCGAGTCGCCACCCTCGCGGCCACCGAGGCCGCCGCCGAGAGGGCGTACCGCTCGGTGGCCACGCTGGTCGCCGGCCCGCCGCGGGTGCCGTCGCGGTCGACCAGGCTGCGGATACGGCTCACCGCGCTGCGCGCCATGGCCGACTCGGCCGACCAGGGCGCGCTGGCCGCCCGGCTCGCGTCGACCGAGCGGGCCACCGACCGTGCGGTACGCGAGGCCGAAGCGGTCCGGCGACGGCTCGTCGCGCTGGAAGCCGACTGGTCCGAGCTGCGCGGCCGCCTGGACGGCTTCCTCGCCATGGCCGTCGACCACGGGCTCGACGAGGACGCCGGGCTGAGCCCGCTCTACCGCCGGGCGTACGAGCAGCTCACCGGCGGGGGCTGCGACCTGGTGGCCGCCGCGGCGGCGGTGCGCCGGTACTCCGACGCGGTCCTGTACGAGGTCGACGCCCGCAGCGGCAGGGGTGTGTCGTGACGCCGTGCACCCGGACGCCGGGCTGCGCCGGCACCGTCGACGACACCGGCTACTGCGACGTCTGCGGGCTCGCGCCCCTGCCCGCCTCCGTACCGGGCGGAGCCACGGCGGCGGTGGTGACACCCCTCGCGAGCACCCGGGACAACTGGACGGTCGCCAGCCTCGTCTCCCTGCCGGTGCTGGCCTTCTCGACCGACGGCGACGCGACCCAACCGCCGCGGGTGCCGGAGGAGGCCCGTTTCTGCCCCGGTCCGGGTCGCCACCCGGTCGGTCGCGGCCGGGGCGGCCGGCCCGGCCTGGAGAAGGGCTTCTGCCCCCGCTGCCGGACGCCGTTCAGTTTCCTGCCCAGCCTCGGCGCCGGTGACCTCGTCGCCGACCGGTACGAGGTGGTCCGCTGCCTGGCGCGCGGCGGCCAGGGGTGGGTCTACCTCGCCCGGGACACCCATCAGGACGACCTTGAGGTCGCGCTGAAGGGCGTGCTGCACGCCAACGACGAGGCCGCCCTCGCGGCGGCGATCCAGGAACGGCAGTTCCTCAACACGCTGGACCACCCGAACATCGTGCGCAGCACCGACTTCGCCACCCACGACGATCCGGTGGCCGGGCCGACCGGCTACATCGTGATGGACTATCTCGACGGCATGTCGCTGCGCCGGCTGCTGGTCGCCGCTGGCGACGTCCGGCAGCCGGACGTCTCGCTCCCGCTGGACCACATCCTCGCCTACGGCCACGAGATCCTCGCGGCACTGGACTACCTGCACCGGCGCGGGCTGCTCTACACCGACATGAAGCCCGACAACGTGATGCGCACGGCCGACCGCATCAAGGTGATCGACCTGGGTGGGGTCCGCCGCAGCGACGGCACGTACGAGAATCTCGTCGGGTCCGCCGACTTCCTGGTCAGCATCGAGGAGCTCCGGGCGCGGGGTGCGACGCCCCGCTCCGACCTCTTCGCGCTCGGCCGGACACTGGCGGAGCTGTTCGAGCACCGTACGCCCGGGCCGGACACGCCGGGGGCGGCGGCCGGCGCGCTCGGCGTCGAGTCATTCCGTCGTCTCGTCGCCCGGGCCGTCCACCCGCAGTGGGACCGGCGGTTCGCCTCGGCGACCGAGATGTCGGAGCAGCTGCTCGGGGTGCTGCGGGAGATCCTGGCCGGCCAACCGGACCGGCGGCAGCCCGAACCGGTGTCGCTGTTCCAGCCGTCCGCGCAACTGCTCGACGCCGGCCTCGGGCTGGTGCCGCCGTTGCACACCTGGATCGACGCCTCCGACACCACACTGCTCGACGATGGCCGTCCCGTCGCGCACGTGGTGGCTCTCGGCCTGCCGACACCCCGCCCCGACCCGGACGATCCGGCCGCCGACGACCTCGCCGCCGTCGGCGCACCGGACGCCCGCAGCCTGCTCGCCAAGCTCGCCACGGTGGGTCAGGTGTCGGTGGAGGTCGAACTCGGTCGCTGCCGGGCGTACCTCGCGCTGGACGATCGCCGGTCGGCGGCGGAGGCGTTGGCCGAGGCCCGGATGATTCTCGGCGAACGGGCCGACGCGGACTGGCGGATCGCCTGGCACCAGGCGCTGCTGGCGCTCACCGACGACCGGATCGCCGAGGCGCGGCGACAGTTCGACGCGGTGTACGGCGACATCCCGGGGGAGATCGCCCCGAAACTCGGGCTCGGCTACTGCGCCGAACGCGCCGGCGACACCGTGCTGGCGTCCCGCTTCTACGCGGCGGTGTGGCGGCGCGACCCGTTCCAGGCCAGTGCGGCGTTCGGGTTGGCGCGGCTGCGGCTCGCGGCGACCGACCGCGTCGGGGCGGTCGCCATCCTCGACGAGGTCCCGGCGCTGTCCCGACACCACGACGCCGCCCGGATCGCCGCGGTGCGCGTGCTCTCCTCCCGGCTGGCCGGTGGGCCGCCCACGGTGGCCGAGCTGGAGCAGGCCGTCGGGCGGCTGGCGACGCTGCACCTCGACGGCGGCGAGCGGCAGGGCGAGTCACGCGACCGGCTGACCACGGCGATCCGGGAGATGGCACTCGACCTGTTGCGCTCCGGCGCCGCCGATTCCCTGGCCGGGAGCCCGGTGCTGGGCGAGCCGCCGACCGAGCGCGCGGTGCGCGTGTTGCTGGAGCGCTCGTACCGGGCTCTGGGGCAGCAGGCGCACCGCCCGGACGACCACGACGTGCTGATCGACCGGGCGAACGCGGTGCGGCCCCGTACCCGATGGTGACCGAGACGACGACCCGGAACGGAGCGTGAATCGGTGGACGCCGGCATGGAATTCAGCCTGCAGCTCAGCCAGAACAAGTACCTGCCGGCGAACGGCCGCGAGATGCACGCCATCCTCTCGGTCGTCGGGGAGCCGTTGGGGGCAGAGAGCGCCGGGCCGGTCCGTGCGGATCCGCAGCGGCTGGTCGAGGTGCTGGTGATCGACTGCTCGGGATCGATGGCGAACCCCCCGACCAAGATCGCGGCGGCTCGGCGAGCCACCGCCGCGGCCATCGACGTGCTGCCCGACGGCGTCCGGTTCGCGGTGATCGAGGGGACGCAGCAGGCCCGCATGGTCTTCCCGTCGGCGTCGACCCTGACGACCGCCTCGGCGCAGACCAGGGAGCAGGCCAAGTCCGTGGTGTCCCGGCTCAGTCCCGGCGGTGGCACGGCGATGGGCAGCTGGCTGGCGGCCGCCCGGGACCTGCTGCCGGACGACCCGTCGGCGATCTGCCACGTGCTGCTGCTGACCGACGGCATCAACCAGCACGAGACCCCGGAGGAACTGGACCGGGTCCTCGAGACATGCGCCGGCCGGTTCGTCTGCGACGCCCGGGGCATCGGCGACGGGTGGCATCCCCGGGAGCTTCTGCGGATCGCCGGCGCGTTGCGCGGCACCGCCGAGGCGGTCCGCCGCCCGGCCGAGCTGGAGGCGGGTTTCCGGGAGACCATCGACGCCGCGCTGGGCAAGCTGCTGCCCGACCTGCGGATCCGGGTGCAGACCATGCCGTACTCGGCGGTGGCCTTCTTCAAACAGGCCAGCCCCACCCTGACCGACCTCACCGGGTACGCCGGCAGGATCGACGGCCGGACGGTGGAGTTCGCCACCGGTTCCTGGGGTGCGGAGCGACGGGACTACCACCTCTGCCTGACCGTCGACCCCGCGGTGGCACAGCTGGAGGAGGACCAGATGGCCGCCCGGGTCAACCTGCTCGTCGACGGGGAGGTGCGGGCCGGCCCTGCCCCCGTCCTGGTGCACTGGACCGACGACCTGGTCAAGTCGTCCCGGCTCGACCCCCGCGTCTCGCACGTGACCGGGCAGGAGGAGGTGCGTGAGGCCATCAACGCGGGCTGCGACGCGTACGACCGGGGTGACCGGGTCGAGGCCCACGCACAGTGGACGCGTGCGGTCGAGCTGGCCCGGCTGGCGCACGACGAGAAGGCGCTGGAGCAACTGCGCTACCTGGTCGACCTGGAGCCCGACGGCCTGGTCCGGCTCAAGCCCAACCTGAGCAGGGTCGACGTCAACGTCAGCCTGCTCTTCTCCAGCCAGACCGTGCACGCGAAGGGCACACCCGAGCCGGTTCTCGACACGCCGGTGGGCGAGGACCGGCGCTGCGCCGCGTGCGGCCACCTGTCGCCCCCCGACGCGGTGTACTGCGAGCAGTGCGACGCCGTCCTGGACGACCCGGGCGAGAGCGGGGAGGGGGCGACGTGACGGTGGCGGACCCCGGCGGTCGTCCGTCGCGGCAGGTCAGCACCACCCGCCGTACCCTGCTGCGGCTGCGGGCGGCCCTGCTCGCGGCCACGGCCGTCGCCCTGGTCGCCTGCCTGGCGGTCTTCCTCGGCGTCGCCCGCACCGCCGACGCGGCGGCCGACCGGTCCGTGCCGGCGATCCTCGCCGTGTACGACGCGCAGCACGCGCTGCGCAGCGCGCACGCGGCGGCGGTGCGCAACCTGGCCGACGGTGGACTGGTCCTGGGTGGCCCGGGGGTGGACTACCAACGCCAGATCGCCGGCGCCGGGCAGTACCTGACCCTGGTGGCCGAGAACAACGCCGCCGGTGACGACGGCACCCGCGACATCCAGACGGTCGAGGCGCTGCTGGTCACGTACACCGGTCTGATCGAGCAGGCCGACGCGCGGTACCGCGACGCCAGCCTGCGGGCCCTCGGCGTCGCCGCACTGCGGGACGCGGCGAGCCTGATGGACGACATCCTGGGTCTGCTCGACGAGCTGCTGGCCAAGCAGGTGTCCGTCCTGGACGAGCAGCGGGACAACGGCTGGACGCACCGGCTGACCCCGGCCGTGTGGCTGCTGCCGCTCGTCGTCCTCGGCGCGCTGCTGGTGCCGACGCAGATCTACCTGTCCCGCCGCTTCCGCCGGGCTCTGAACCTGCCTCTCCTGCTGGCCACCGCGGCGACGGTGGGGATGGTCGCGCTGACCTCGCTGAGCCTGCGCTCGGCGGCGGACCTCGACCAGATCCGCCGCGATGTCGCGGCCGTGAACGAGAGCCGGCAGGGACAGTTCCACCAGGTGCGCCACGAGGCCGCCGACGGGCTCGCCGACGAGGTGCAGAAGCAGTGCCCGGAGGCCTGCGCCCGTACGGTGGCGGGTCTGCGTGCCAGCGCCCCACCGCCGTCGCCGCCCGCGTCGGCGGCTTCCACACCGGCGCGCGGCGCGGAGACCGAAACCCTGACCCACGCAGCCCGCGCCGCCGACAGCAACTCCGTCGAGTTCGTCCTGCCCCTGTTGGCGTTCGGCATCGGGGTGCTCATTCTCGCGGGGTTCCAGCCCCGCCTGGCCGAATACGGATACCGGTCGACATGAGACACCGCGGACGCCCCTCGTGGCCGGCGCTGGCGTTGGTCACCGTGCTGCTGGCCGGCGCCGGCCTCAGTGGATGCTCCGGCGACGAACCGGCCGGTGAGGTGACCATCCTCGCCTCGTGGACCGGCGCGGAGAGGGCCGCGTTCGACGCCGTCCTGCGCGGCTTCGAGGCCGAAACCGGCATCCACGTCGACTATCAGGGCCACCGGGACGTCAGCCAGGTGCTCCAGGCGGGCATCGAGCGTGGCCGCCCGCCCGACATCGCCGTCCTGCCCCGCCTCAACGACCTGCAACGCTACGTCAACGAGGGCCAGCTGCAGCCGCTCGACGAGATCGTCGACGGTGACGCGGGCGCCGCCGCGCAGGTGATCCGCCTCGCCCGCAAGACCGAACCGGCCGGCGAGCAGCGGGCCTACGCGGTCGCCGTCGCCACGCACCTCAAGAGCCTGTTCTGGTACGAGCCGGGCGAGCTGGCCGCCCTCGGCTATCGGCAGCCCCCGACGACCTGGGCCGAGCTGGTCACCCGGAGTCGGGGCGTCGCCGCCGGTGGCCGGGTGCCCTGGTGCCTGGGGATGAGTTCCCCGCCGGTCTCCGGCTGGCCCGGCACGGACTGGATCGAGGACATCCTGCTGCACCAGTCCGGTCAGGCGTCGTACGAGCAGTGGACCCGGGGCGAGCTGCCCTGGCGCACGGGACCGGTCCGCGACGCCTGGACGACGTGGGGTGACCTGCTCGGCGTGTCGTCCGCCGGGACGGCCCGGGCGGGCCTCTTTACCACCTGGGCGGACGCGGGCAGCGGCCTGCTCACCGCACCGCCCGGGTGCTACCTCGACCACCAGGCCTCGTTCGTGCTGCGCACCTACCGCGACGCGATGCCCGACGGAGGCGGCCCGGTCGACTTCTTCCCCACCCCGCCGGTCGGTCCGTCGGACACGTCGTCGCTACAGGAGGTGTCCGACGACATCGCGGCCATGTTCCGGGCCACCACGCCCGCCCGCGAACTCATGGCGTACCTCGCGTCCGAGCCGGCGCAGCGGATCTGGCGCGAGTCCAGCGACGAGCTGTTCTTCAGCCGCCGCGCACAGTCGGGCGACTACGCCGACCCCGTCGTCGGCAGGGTCGCGAGCCGGCTACGCACCGGGACGCTGTGCCGCGACGGATCGGACCTGCTGCCGACGGCGATGGCCACCGCCTTCGAGCGGGCGGTCCTGGTCTACCTACAGGACCCGGGCCGCCTGGACGCGCTGCTGGCCGAACTCGACGCCGTCCACAGCTCGGTGCCGCCGGCGGAGTACATGGACCTGGGCTGCGAACCGGCAGCGCCCCCGACCAACTGACAAGGGACGAAGGATGACCGAACTGCGCAGGTTCGACCTCGACGGTGGCGGCTCGGTGGTGGTCGAGGTCGACGGTAGGCCCGGTGTGACGCACGCGGGTACCGCCGGCAAGGTGGTCCGGGAGGCGCGGGAGACGTTCGACCGGGCGCTCACCGAGGTTCGCGACGCCGCCTCCGTCGCTCTGGGCCAGTTCCAGTCGATGGCGCACCGACCCGACGAGGTCGAGATCACCTTCGGGGTGCAGTTGACCGCCGAGGCCGGTGCGGTCATCGCCCGGACCGGTGTGCAGGGCCAACTCACGGTCACGGTCCGCTGGCACCGGTCACCGGACACACCGCAGACCTGACCGTCAACGGCCACGACTGTTGGACGTTTGTCCCGGGCCTCGACGGGAAACGGCCCGCAATGACGAAACCTCGTGTGGTGATCGTGGGGGCCGGGTTCGCCGGTTACCACGCGGCGAAGACGTTGAGCCGGATCGCCAAGGATCGGGCCGAGATCGTGGTGTTGAACTCCACCGACTACTTCCTGTACCTGCCGCTGCTGCCCGAGGTGGCCGCCGGGGTGGTCGAACCCAAACGGATCGCCGTGCCGCTGACCGGGACGCTCAAGGGTGTACGGGTGGTGATCGGCGAGGCGGACCACGTCGACCTGCAGAACCGCTGGGTCGGTTTCACGCAGCCGGAGGGGGACAAGAACCGGCTGGCGTACGACCGGTTGGTGCTCGCCGTGGGCAGCGTCAACAAGCTGCTGCCCATCCCCGGGGTGACCGAGTACGCGCACGGCTTCCGCGGGCTGCCCGAGGCGGTCTACCTGCATGACCACATCGTCCGGCAGATCGAGCTGGCCGAGCAGGCTGAGGATCCGGCCGAGCAGCAGGCCCGGTCCACGTTCGTGGTGGTCGGCGCGGGCTACACCGGCACCGAGGTCGCCGCGCACGGGCAGTTGTTCACCGACGCGCTGCACGCCCAGCGGCCCCGGCTGACCGTCCGTCCCCGCTGGATGCTGCTCGACGTCGCGCCCCGGGTGCTGCCGGAGCTGGACAAGCGGATGTCGGACACCTCGCACAAGGTGCTCAACAGGCGTGGGGTGGACGTCCGGATGGGCACCTCCGTGGCGGAGGCGACCTGCGACGGCGTGAAACTCACCGACGGCGAGTACGTGCCCACCTGCACCCTCGTGTGGTGCGTGGGGGTGCGGCCCGACCCGTTCGTCAACGAGCTGGGCCTGCGCACCGACCGGGGCCGGTTGGTGACCGACGAGTTCCTCAACGTTCCCGGCTACCCGGAGGTGTTCGCCTGCGGCGACGCCGCCGCGGTGCCCGACCTGGTCAATCCGGGGCAGATCTGCGGGATGACGGCGCAGCACGCGCAGCGGCAGGGCAAGCGCGTCGCGCACAACATCGCCGCGTCGTACGGCTTCGGCCGGCGCAAGCCGTACAAGCATCACGACCTGGGCTGGGTGGTCGACCTGGGCGGCAAGGACGCGGCGGCGAACCCTCTGCACGTCAACCTGGCCGGGCTGCCCGCCAAGACGGTCACCCGGGCGTACCACCTGATGGCGATGCCGGGAAACCGCACCCGCGTGGGTGCCGACTGGGCGTTGGACGCCGCGCTGACCCGGTCGGCGGTCCAGCTGGGGCTTGTTCCGGCGACCGCGGTCCCGTTGGAGAGCACCTCACCCGAGGTCGCGGCCCGGGCCCGCTGAGCGGTCCCGGCCCGCTGGGCGGTCCGGGACGGCCGGGCGGTCCGGGACGGCTGGGTCGCTGGGGACCGCTGGGTCGGTCGGGACGGCCGGGTGGCGCAGGCCGGTCCGGCGCAACCGGCTCGGCCCGTACTCACGCAGCAGCGTCTGGACGATGCCGGCGGCGGGGATGGCCAGCAACGCGCCCAGCAGGCCGGCCAGCTCCGCCGCGAGCAGCACGCTGACCAGCACGGTCAGCGGGTTGAGCCGGACCGCACGGGACAGGATGAGGGGCTGGAGCAGGTGGTTCTCGACCTGCTGGTAGACCACGAAGAAGACCAGCACCACCACGCCGGCGGTGGGGGAGTGCAGGAAACCCGCACCGGCCGCGATCACCGCGCCGATGGTGGCGCCGACCAGCGGGATCAGATCGGCCACCGCCACCAGCAGGGCGATCACGGCGGCGAAGGGCACCCCGGTGAGGGCCAGCACCAGGTAGGTCAGGGCGCCGCAGATCACGCTGATCAGCAGGTTGCCGGTGAGGTAGCCGGTGACGCTGCGCGACACCTCCCGCCCCACCCGGCGCAACCGTTCGCCCTGACCGTCCCCGGCCGCCGCGAGCAGACCGCCGGTGATCCGTGGCGATTCCAACACCATGAGGTACGCCAACACGACGACCGTGAGCAGCCCGGCCACGGTCTCCACGACGCCGCGCAGCACCCCGACCGCGGGCTGGCGCAGCCGGCTGCCGAGGTCGCGCAGTTGGTCGGAGTGCTCGGAGGCGTAGCGACGCGCGCCGGTGCGCTCCAGCATCTCCCCCAGGGGGCCACGGCCGGCACGTGCGTCGCGCAGCAGCTCCGGGGCCCGGTCGGCGAACCGGCCCAGCTCGGTGAGCAGCGGCACCACGATGACGGCGGCCAGGATCGCCAGCACCGCGAGAGCGGCGAGGAACACGAGCAGCGTGGCGAGCGCCCGGCGCCGCACGAGCCGGCGTTGCAGCCGGTCCACGAGGGGTTTGAGAGCGACGGCGAAGAAGGCGGCCACCACGCCCCACACCAGCACCCGGCGGGTCGCGTACACGAAGGCCAGCGCGAACGCCGTGGCCAGCACCAGGCCGATCACGATCAGCGTTCGGCGGGCGGTCACCCGATCGTCGGCAGCACTCACCCGCGCGGCCTTCCCCGCCCTCGCCGTCGGAAACCCGGCATCCCCGGTGAGGAGGGGACGACTCGTCGGTCAGCGGGCGTCTTCGTCGTCGCTGACGGGTCGGGCGCCCGCGACGAACATGTCGAGGGCGCTGGCGTGCAGCAGACCGCCGGGCACCGGGTCGCGCAGGGCGGCCACGGCCAGCCTGCCGACCGGCAGCCCGCCGGGCCGCGGCGTCGCGGCGAGCACCAGATTGCCGTAGCGCCGCCCACGCAGCATCCGCCGGTCACCGAGCACGCACACGTCGCCGAAGGTCGCCCGCAGGGTGGCCACCTGCACACGAGTGCCGACCAGCGGCGGCAGATCCGTGACGTTGACCAGGTACAGGCCGTCCGGGCGCAGCGTCCGGGCCACCTGCGCGGCGAACTCCACGGTACGGACGTGCCGGGGCATCCGCGCCGCCCGGTAGATGTCGGCGATCACCAGGTCGTAGCTGGCCGTCGGCGTGGCGGTGATCGCCTCCCGGGCGTCGGCGACCTCCACCCGCACCTCGGGCGGCAGCGGCGGCAGCTCCCGGGCGACCAGCTCGACCACCGCCGCGTCCCGTTCGACGACCCGCTGCGCGGAGCCGGGCCGGGTGGCCGCCAGCCAGCGGGGCAACGTCAACGCGCCCCCGCCCAGGTGCAGGACGTCCAGTGGGGTGCCCGCCGGTGCCGCCAGCTCCGCCGCGGCGGCGATCCGCCGGACGTACTCGAAGTGCAGGTGCCGCGGATCCTCGACGTCCACGTACGACTGCTCGACGCCGGCGGAGAGCAGGGTCCGCCCGGTCCGGCGGACCGGATCGGTCACCAGCTCCAGCCGGTCGGCGGCGCGGTTCATGACCGGCACGCTAGCCGAGCGGGCCGGCGGCGCGGGGGCCTGCCCCGCGTCCGCCGGCCGTGGTACGCCGCGCTGGCCGGTCAGCCGGCCATCCCCGCGCCCACCTCGTCGATCGCGTCGTCGATCCGGTGGGCGAGGTCCACGTCGAGCGCGGTGACCCCGTCGGCCTGGTTGGTCCGTACGGTCAGCACGGCGGCCGTGCCGCCGGGGCGACCGATGCTCGGGGCGCGTCCGGTCTCCTGGCGCAACCGGTCGAGCCGGTCGAGCACCCGGTCCAGGTTGTCCGGTGGCAACGCGACCACGCGGTACAGGCCGTCGCTGTCACCGGCCCAGTACGGCAGGTCGTCCAGCGCCGCCTCGACCTGGCCCGCGTCCAGTCTGGGTGTGGTGGTGGAGGCGCCGACGATGCCGCCGCCGGCCTCCGGCGGGTCCAGCAACTCGCGCAGGCCATCGGGTACGTGCAGCGACTCGACGAGGTCGCCGTCCTGGTCGGCGAGCGCGGCGAGCGTCGCCTCCGCCTGGTAGCGGGCCTGCTCCGGGGTGCGGCCGCTGATCCGGCCCACCTCGGCCAGGAAGCCGGGCAGGTCACGGTGCCGCTCGACGCCATCGACGGGCAACACGTCGTGCAGTGAGTTCGGCACCGCGTCGAGCAACATCTGCCGCTCCGCCGCGTCCAGGGCGAAGGCCAGGACCAGGACGGTCGCCTCGGCGCCGACCTTGGCCGTCTTGAAGTCCACTCCGGCCCGGCGCCCCACCTCGTCGACGAGGTCGTGGTAGCCGACGCTGCTCACCCCGGCCGCGCCGTTCCTGGCCGACGGCTGCGGTCGAGGATTGTCCGGGGTTCCGACCGCGGGCGGGGCTGGTCCGCCGCGCGTGGAGTCCTGCTTGTGCTGTCCGGCCGGCGCCGGGCCGGCCCGCTTGCCCTGGTCCAGGCTGGTGATCTGCTTGGACGCGCTCAGGCTGGCGCCGATCTCGCTGGGCTGGCGACCCTGCTCGCGGGCCTGCCGGGCCAGCGTCCGGCGTCGCTGGTTGTCGCCCTCCATCTGCTTGCGCATGGCGTGACACCCCTTCCGCTGGGGATCGTGGCTGCGTCCGTCGCCTTCCCGCCGTCCCGGGAGCCGAAACGGACGCTGCCGGCCGGGCCGGCGGGGCGTCGACGGGCTTCATCCGCCACGGGTGAGGGGTGTTCACCCGCACCTGGCGCACGATCGGCTCAGGACCGGAGTTCTTCCGAGGTACGCGGAAGGAAGGTCGTCATGAAGCGGATCGTCGAGATCATCCCCGCCCGACCCGGCTGGTACGCCCGCTGGCAGCTCACGCCCGATGCCACCCGGTGCTACCCGGTGAGCCTGTGGGCGTTGCTGGAGGAGGCCGACGGAACCGGCCGCGAGGTGGTCGGCATGGACTGTATCGGCCAGTGGCCGGGCGCGGACGACAACGAGGCGGGTGGGGATTTCGTCCGCTACCTGTATCAGACGCCCGATTCGGGTGCTCCCGACGACGTCGACGCGACGCCGATCGGCGAGCCGCGCGACGACAGGCCCCGGCTCCAGCCCCTGACGGCACCCTAGACATTCCTCCGGCCCCCGACCCCAGGTCCCAGGGTCGGGGGCCACCCCCGCACCTCCCGCGCGCGGCGCACGCTCGCGCTGAGCCGGCCGGGTGCGGCCGCGGCCGAGTCCCGCGCCCCCGCTGGACGTCCGACCGGCGGCTCTGTTGATCACCTCGCCCTGCGGCCGGCGACGTGCCCCTGCGTATACTTGCCGCACTGCAAACGTCCCACCCCAGCGGTGGAGCGAGGGGGGAACGGTGACGTTCAGCGTCAGGTACGCCGGGCGCGACGGCGGTAGCGCCTGCCTGCGACTCGCCGGTGAACTGGACCTGAGCACGGCCCCCGAGCTGACCGCCGCGATCGACCGGCTCAGCGAGGCTGGCGAGAGCCGGGTGCTGCTCGACCTCACCGACCTCACGTTCTGCGACTCCACCGGGATGGCCGTGTTCGTCCGGGGGGACAACCGGGCCGCGGCCGAGGGCGGCTGGTTGCGGGTCACCGGTGCCAGTGGTCGCGTCGAGCGGGTGTTGCAGGTCACCGGTCTGGCCGACGTGTTGCGCTACGAACCGGACACTCTCGACCCGGCGTCCCACAGCGCCCCCTGATGGGCTAGATTTCCCCGCCAACGCGGTGACCGTGAGGTCCCGTCTCCGCCGACCCGAGGCAGGTAGTGATGGGCGCAGACAGCCCGCAGCCGGTACGCATCCTGGTGGTCGACGACGACCCGGGTGACGTGCTGATGATCGAGGAAGCGTTGGCGGACTCGGACGTCGACAAGGTCATCGACGTGGTCAGCGACGGCGAGGAGGCGATGGAGTTCCTTCGCGCCGAGGGCCGCCACGAGCAGGCGCGACGCCCCGACGTCATCCTGCTGGACCTGAACATGCCCCGGATGGACGGGCGGCAGGTGCTCGGCGCCGTGAAGCAGGACGAGGACCTGCGCACCATCCCGATCGTGGTGCTGACCACTTCCAACGCGGACACCGACATCGTCGGCAGCTACACGCTGCAGGCCAACGCGTACGTCACCAAGCCGATCGACCTGGACGACTTCAACGACGTGGTGCGCCGCATCGACGAGTTCTTCGGACGGGTGGTCGTCCTGCCCAAGCGCCTCTGATCCGAGCCGCGCCCGCACCCTCGGATGCTGACCATTTTTCCCGAACCCCCTCGGTCGCTGTCGTCGCGGTCGAGGATCCAGTGGGGAAGTAACAGCAGCTGCCTGGGGGGCGACAGTCATGAGGTTCTCCGTCGTTGAGACCGGTTACGACCAGCGGCAGGTGGACTCCTGCCTGGACGAGCTGGGGATCCGCCTGGCGCGGCTCGCCGCGCGGGCGGAGAGCGCGGCAGGGGCCGCGCGGGAGTGGGACGAGATCCGCGAGGAGGCGACCTGGCTCAGCGGCCTGCTCCAGCGGCTGGATCTGGGCGACGCCGCGGTGACCCGGCACGCCGGGGACGCGGTGCGTCGTGAGGCGGCCGAGATCCTGGCCCAGGCACGCTTCGAGCTGGACCAGGCCCGCGCCGAGGCGCGGCAGGTGCGCGAGCGGGCGTACGCCGAGGCCGTGCAGGCCCGCCGCGAGTTCGAGGCGTCGCTGCACGCCCGCCGGCGGCGTGCGACGCGGGCGGACGAGATCCTCACCGGGGTGACGGTCGACGATGCTGCGACCGCCGAGCCGGTGCCCGAAGACACCCCGACGGCGGCCGCCGGAACGGGCGTACCGGCGACCCGGTAGGCGCCGCGCGCATGGTGCGGCTCAGGTGGCGAGGGCTGTCGCGACGGTGGTGGCCCGCTCCTCGTGCTGGGCGTACGCGTCGGGGTAGGCGGAGATCTGCACCGACTGCGCGGCGGCGGTGACGCTCATGTCCTGCCAGCCCGGGATCTCGTTGAGCGCCGAGTAGAAGGCTCGGGCGGCGTACGACGGGCGCATCAGTTCGGCCACCGTGCCCCAGCCGCTGCTGGGCCGCTGCTGGAACAGCCCGACCGAGTCGTGGTCGGAGCCGCTGCCCTGGTTCGGGTACTGCGCCGACTCGGGCAGCACGTCGCTGGCCAGGTTGTAGAGGTTGCTCTCCTGCATCGCCGTGGACAGCGCGACGACCAGGGCGCGACGCGGCATCTTCATCTCCAGGCCGACGTCGACGATGATTTTGGCGTTGTCCATCTGGGCCTGGTCGAGGCCGGCGACCGGGCGTGGTCGGCGTGGCTTGACCGGCTTCTTCGGGGCCTTGCGTACCGCCGGGCGGCTGGGGGTGGGCGTCGCCACCGGGCTGGGGGTGACCCGGGCGGGTGCGACGTCGCGGTCCAGCGAGCGGGAGGCGCGGTCATCGGCGATGGCGGCGCGGTCGGCGACCGCCTCGGCGAGCGGCTCCACGGGGCGGGCGTTGTCCTCGCTGCCCCGGGCCGTGACCACGGCGGCCAGGCCGAGGCAGCAGGTGACACCGGTGGCCAGGGCCACCCGGACCGGGGTCGAGCCCAGCAGGCTCCGGCGGGGCGGTTCGAGGGCCCGGTGACGGCCGATCGTCCGTTCGGTTGATGCGGCGTCGCCCAAGAGGGTGGTCGGGCGCGCGTCGGTCAGCTTATGGTCGGCGGGTTCGTCGGGATGCACCCGACGAGGTTAAAGACCCGGGTGCCCGAAGCCATTGGTCCGTAGGGTGGCATGCGCCACAATTTGCCCTGATCGTGACCGCGATAAGGGGCAAAGATCGCGCAACGGGATGCAACCTCGCCGATCGGGCCAGACGGGTATTTCCGATTGGCCCGACGAAATGAGGTCACTCAGTCCAGCCCCGACCCCGATCCGAGGCGTTCCGCCACCATCACCCGTTCGACGGATGGTGGCTCATCCCAACGACCGAGCACCGCTCGCCCCTATGCGGGGCCGACCGGACGCTGACCCGCCACCGGCGTGACCGGATCAGTGGCGGCCGTTCTCCGCCGGCGTCACGGTCAGCCGGTGCCGACTGTTGTCACCGCTGGAGAACGGCCAGAGCCGATCGGCGTACTCGACCAGGTGGGCGAGTTGATCCCGACTGAGACCGGCCGAGGAGATCTCGGCGTGCACGTCGGCCCGGTAGAGGCCGTCGTTGTCGCGTCCCAGCTTCGCCTCCGCCCGCACCTGGACGGTGTGCGCCTCGTCGGTGATCTCCCCGGCCACCTCCACCGCCGCGTGGTGCAGGCAGGACGCGAAGGCGGCCGCCAACAACTGCTCCGGAGTCAACCCGGTGCAGTGCGGCGCCAGCGGTGAAGCCAGCGCGGTGGAGAGCCCGCCATCGTCGGTGCGTACGTGACCGCCCTCGGCGGTCGCGGTGGCCTCACGCAGCCAGGAACTCTGATCCGGCATCGCGTTTCTCCCGTCGCTCACGGCCCGGCTACCCGGCCGCGGCCCGGCGAAACGCCGCGAGCGCCCCGGTCAGCGACCGTCCCGCCCGTCGGTGACCGCCACGGCCTCGGTGGCCTCCATCGCCGCCCGCTCGGTCCACGGCGACGTCGGAGCCGGCTCACGGGCGCTCGGCACCAGCATGGGCACGTACACCCGGGCGTCCACGGCCTCGGCCAGCAGCAGCGCGGCGACCAGGCTGGTCGGGCGTTGCGCCGGGTCGTCGGCCAGGCAGGAGTGGCACAGCTCCGCCACCTCCGGCGGCAGCCCGTCGATCTCGGGCAGCCGGTCCGGCGGGCGGCGTCGACGCGCCCCGAGCAGCTCGCTGGTGCTGTCCGCCCGGTACGGCAGGCGGCTGGTGAGGCAGTAGTAGAGCAGCACCCCGAGGGCGTACATGTCGGCCGCCGGGGTGGCCGGCGCGCCGTCGAGCTGCTCGGGCGCCAGGTACGCCGGGGTGCCCATCAGCATCCCCTCCGGCATCGGGTCCGGTGCGCCGGCCGGGGTGGCGATGCCGAAGTCGAGCACCTTCACCCCGGCCGGGGTGAGCATGACGTTGGCCGGCTTCACGTCGCGGTGCACGATGCCGCTGGCGTGCGCGGCGGCCAGCGCCGCGGCGACCTCCGCGCACACCCGCGTGGAGATCCGCCAGTCCAGCGGACCGGCCCGCAGGTGCGCGGCGAGTGTCTCGCCCTCGGCGAGTTCCATGACGATGTACGGCACCAGGCGACCGGGCAGTGTGGAGGAGGTGCCGAAGTCGTGCACGCTCGCCACGTTGGGGTGCACCAGACGGGCCGCCGAGCGGGCCTCCGCGCGGATACGCTCCACCGGGTCGTGCTGCCCGTCCCGGCCGGGCACGATCAGCTTCACCGCGACCGGCCGGTCCAACACCTGGTCGTGGGCCTGCCACACCTCAGACATCCCGCCGACACCGATGCGCTGTTCGAGCCGGTACCGCCCGTCCAGCGTGCGCATCGACCACTCCTCGCCCCGACCCGCCCCACGCGGGTGCTTCGATTCGCGGTACCCGGGCTCCAAGCTGGGCAAACCGGAGAGGGGATCGCGCTCGGCCGTTCCCGCCGTACCCCGCTGCGGGCCGACGGTGGGTGCGGTAGTTTGCGAGCCAGGGTCGGCTCACCCAGCGTGCCGGCACGGTCACCGAGGGGGCGCCGCGATGAGCGAGGTCACCGTACGCTTCGTCGGCGGGCCCGCGGACGGCCTGGTTCGCCAGGTGCCGGCCGAGCCGGACGGCACCCCGCCGCGGCGTTGGATCATGCGGCATCCGGACGGCACCGGCCCGGTGCAGCCCGGCCCCGACCACCTCTACGAACGCGGCCAGCCCGACGGTCTGGGCGGCTGGAGCATGCGGTTCGTCCGCACCGACGCGTTCGGGGTGTCCGAGTGAACCGGCGGTGACGCGCACCGGCCGCCGGCCCGGCCGCACAGCTGGCACACAGGTGCCGCAGGGGCGGAGCACAGGTGCCACGCCCACGATGGGGGGCATGGTCATGGACGGGCAGGTCGCGTCGGGTCGGATCGAGCTGCGTCGCCCCGACGGCGAGCCGGTGCGGGTGCTGGTGGTCGACGACGAGGCGACGTTGACCGACCTGCTGTCGATGGCGCTGCGCTACGAGGGCTGGCAGGTGCGCAGCGCCGGCAACGGCATGGCGGCGCTGAGCACCGCCCGGCAGTTCCAACCCGACGCGGTGGTGCTCGACGTGATGCTGCCCGACCTGGACGGCTTCCAGGTGCTGCGCCGGCTGCGCGAGCACGCCCCCACCGTGCCGGTGCTCTTCCTGACCGCCCGCGACGCGGTCGAGGAACGCATCGCCGGCCTGACCGTCGGCGGCGACGACTACGTCACCAAGCCGTTCAGCCTGGAGGAGGTGATCGCCCGGCTGCGGGCGCTGCTGCGCCGCTCCGGCTTCGCGGTCGCCGCCCGGGAGGACGCGGTGCTCACCGTCGGCGACCTCAGCCTCGACGAGGACAGCCACGAGGTACGCCGGGACGGCCAGCTCGTCACCCTCACCGCGACCGAGTTCGAGCTGCTGCGCTACCTGATGCGCAACCCGCGCCGGGTGCTCAGCAAGGCGCAGATCCTCGACCGGGTCTGGAACTACGACTTCGGTGGCCAGGCCAACGTGGTCGAGCTGTACATTTCGTACCTGCGCAAGAAGATCGACGCCGGCCGGGCACCGATGATCCACACGTTGCGCGGCGCGGGCTATGTCCTCAAACCCGCCGAGTAACCGGCGACCGGTGCGCGCCGCCCGCCGGTGGTTGGCCGGCCGGTCGCTGCGTACCCGACTGGTGCTCGCCCTGGTCGCGCTGCTCGCCGTCGTCAGCGTCGCCATCGGCGGGCTGACCACCATCGCGTTGCGGCACTTCCTGATCGACCGGCTCGACGCCCAACTGGCGCCCGCGACGGCCATGCGGGGTGAGCGTCCGGGCCGCCGGCCTTCCCGGGTAGCGGACCGGCCGTCCCACCCGGCTCGCCGTCCGGCACGGTGGTCGCCGTGATCACCAACGGCCGGGTGACGAGCGCGCGAACCCTGACCAACAGCCCGTCCAGCGACGATCCGTTCCCCGACGAGCAGTCCGTCCCGGTCGGGGAGATCGCCACACTGGCGGACCTCCCGGTCGGCGTCGCCCCCCGCACCGTCGACCTCGGCGCCCGCGGCGACTACCGGGCCGTGGCCCGGCAGTACTGGGACGGCCGGGTACGCGTCGTCGCGATCCCGCTGTCCGGCGTCCAGGAGACCGTCTGGTGGATGGTCGCCGCCCAGGCCGCGGTGGCCGCCGTCGGGCTGGTCATCGCAGGAGCCGCCGGCGCGCTGATCGTCCGCGCCACGCTGCGTCCACTGAGCCGGATGGCCGCCACCGCCACCCGGGTCACCGAGCTGCCGCTGGACCGCGGTGAGGTGGCCCTCGCCGTCCGCGTCCCGGCCGAGGACACCGACGCGCGTACCGAGGTCGGCCAGGTCGGCGCCGCGCTGAACCGGATGCTCGGCCACGTCGCCGACGCGCTCGCCGCCCGGCAGGCCAGCGAGACCCGGGTACGCCAGTTCGTCGCCGACGCCAGCCACGAGCTGCGCACGCCCCTGGCGGCGATCCGGGGGTACGCCGAGGTTGCCCGACGCGGCCGCGACGAGGTCCCCGCCGACGTGGCGCACGCGTTGCGCCGCGTCGAGTCCGAGAGCACCCGGATGACCAGTCTCGTCGACGACCTGCTGCTGCTGGCCCGCCTCGACACCGGCCGACCGCTCGCGGTCGAACCGGTCGACCTGACCGCCCTGGTGGTCGACGCGGTCAGCGACGCCCACGTCGCCGGCCCCGGACACCACTGGCAGCTGGACCTGCCGAAGGTGGTGATCCGGGTGCCCGGCGACGCCGCCCGGCTGCACCAGGTGGTGGCGAACCTGCTGGCCAACGCCCGTGTGCACACCCCACCGGGCACGACGGTGACCACCACGCTGAGCGTCCAGGGCGACGCCGCCGTGCTCGCCGTCGCCGACGACGGGCCGGGCGTGCCGGCCCAGCTGCGACCGGAGCTGTTCGAGCGGTTCGCCCGCGGCGACAGCTCCCGGTCCCGGGCGCACGGCAGCACCGGCCTCGGCCTGGCCATCGTGGCGGCGGTGGTGGAGGCCCACCACGGCACCGTCGCGGTGGACAGCCGACCGGGACGGACCGTGTTCACCGTCCGGCTGCCGAATCCCACAGCTGACGCATAGGGGGCGCGCCGGCCGGTCAGCCGGCGGGGGAGCCCAGCACCTCCGCGAGGACCTCGACGACGCGTCGCGTGTGGCGCCCGTCGGGGTCCTCGTCGACGTTCAGGTCCGTCACGCTCACGCCGAGCAGCCGGTCGGCGCGGGCCAGTGGCGTGACCAGCGCGATCAGGTCCGGCCAGCGCAGCCCGTCCGGCTCGGGATAGGTCACCGCCGGCAGGTCGCGCGGGTCCACCGCGTCCAGGTCGAGGTGCAGCCAGGCCGGCCCGTCCCCGTCGACGGCCAGCCGGGCCCCGACCGCCGCGGCGCCCTCGCTCAGCAGCTCGGCGGCGGGCAACTGGTGGATCGCCGGGTCGATCCGGGCCGCCTCGACCCGGCCGCTGTCGTCGGCCGACGGGCGGTGCCCGAGCAGGTGGACCCGACCGGGGTCGAGCAGCGCGCCGTCGCACCCGATCGCGGCGGCCGGACCGTGCCCGGTGACGACCGACAGGTCCATGTCGGCGGCCTCACCGCTCGGCGACGTCACGCCGTCGAGGAAGTCCGGATGCGCGTCGACGAACCACAGCTCCGTCGCCGGCGGCAGGGCACGGCAGATGCCGGGCAGGATGGCGCAGTCCCCGCCGAGCACCAGCGGCCGCCGCCCGTCCGCGATCAACGCCACGATCCGGGCGGTGATGGCCGCGCCGGCGCGGACCAGGCCGGCGGCACTGATCACGCGGCTCGCCGGATCCCGGACACTGTCGCGCAACCACGCCTCGTCCACCCGGCCACCGTCGTCGGCGGCCAGGGCGTCCAGCAGGCCGGCGCCGCGCAGCGCGGCCGGGGCCCGCTCCTCGCCGCGCCCGGCCCCGGAGGAGTCCAGCGGAGCGTCCACGATCGTCCAGCGCACGTCCGCAGCGTACCGGCGGGGAACGGACGCCCCGGCCACATTCTGTGGCGAGGCTGGGAGTACGCCGATGTGCCCGCGACGGCGCTGACGATCGGCGTACGGTGGCAGACAAGTCCGGCTTTCTGGGTCAAAAGCCTCAACGCTGTACGCCCGGGACGCCGGTGTCGAGACGGGCGAGGACAAGGAGCGATCGGTGATCCATCTGGCCTACCTGGACGCGGGGTCCGGCAGCCTGATCGTGCAGGCGGTCGTCGGCGGGGTCGCCGGCGTCGCGGTCGCCGCCAAGCTCTACTGGCGGCGCCTCGTCGACCGGTTCCGCCGGCAGCCCACCGACCAGCGGTGACCCGGTCCGTTCCGGCGATGCCGACCGCGCCCGTCCGGGTACGGCCCGAGCCGGCCTCCTTCCGCGACCCAACCAACCGGGTCTTCCACGTCGGCGACGAGGTGCTGCGCGGGCTGGACGCCCAGGCCGCCGAACACTGGCGGGCGCTCACCGCCAGCACTTTCTTCCCCGCACTGGTTGCCGCGGGCAAGGTCTGCGCCACCGAGGACGCCCCACCGACGCTGGTGCCCGCCGGGGTCCCCTGGGCCGCGGTGCTGCGCCACGAACGGATCCCGTTCGTCTCCCACCCGTACGAGTGGTCCTTCACCATGCTGCGCGACGCCGCGCTGCTGCACACCGAGATCCTGCGGGCGGCGCTCGCCGACAATTTCACCACCAAGGACGGCTCCGCCTACAACGTGCAGTGGCACGGCGCCCAGCCCGTCTTCATCGACATCGGCTCGTTCGAGCCGGTCCGCGACGGCGAACCGTGGGCCGGCTACCGGCAGTTCTGCCAGACCGTGCTCTACCCGCTGCTGCTCACCGCCCACCTGGGCGTGGACTTCCAGCCGTGGCTGCGCGCGCAGGTCGACGGCATCGAGGCCGAGCAGCTCCGGCCGCTCTTCGACGGGACCCGCCGGCTGCGCCCCGGCGTACTGACCCACCTGCACCTGCACGGCGCCATGCAGCAGCGCAACGCCGCCGCCAGCACCACCGACGTACGCGCCCAACTGCGCGCCGCCGGCTTCTCCCGCGAACTGCTGCTGTCCACCGTGCGTGGCATCGAGAAGCTGCTGCACCGCCTCGACCGCCGTCCAACCGACAGCCACTGGGCGGACTACCAGCGCACCTGCGGTTACTCCGCGCGGGACCGGACGGCCAAGGAACAGTTCGTGACCGCCGCGCTGACCGCCGGCACCCGGCCCCGTCTGGTGCTCGACCTGGGCGCCAACGACGGCCGGTACTCCCGGCTGGCCGCCGCGTACGCCGACTACGTGGTCGCCGTCGAGCAGGACCCGGCCGTCGTCGACGACCTGTACCGGGCGCTGCGCGCCGAGGGGCAGCACCGCGTCCTCCCGCTGGTGCTGGACCTCGCCGACCCGTCACCCGGCGGCGGCTGGCGGGGCGTCGAACGGGCCGGTTTCGCCGAGCGGGCCGACGCCGACGCGGTGCTCGCCCTCGCGGTGGTGCACCACCTGGCGATCGGACGCAACGTGCCGCTGCCCGAGGTCGTCGACTGGCTGGCCGGGCTGACCGCGCCGGGTGCGACGGTGGTGGTGGAGTTCGTCCACCCCGAGGACCCGATGGCCCGGCGGTTGCTCGCCAACAAACCCGAGGGCCTCTTCCCCGACTACCGGCGTGACGCGTTCGAGGCGCTGCTCGCCGCCCGGGGCCAGATCACCGACCGTCTGGAGCTGCCCTCGGGCACCCGAACCCTCTACCGGGCGGTGCTGGGTGACTGAACCGGCGGCGCGGCGGTGGGACCGGGGCTGGCGCGGTGAGCTGGGCCGCCTGCTGGAGGTCGTGGCGCTGGTCGGGCTGGTGGTCACCCAACCGCTGCTGGACGTGCTGGGTCGCAGCCCCGACTTCTTCCTGTTCCACCGCGCGGCCCGGGGCAGATCCTGCTGCTGACGGCCCTGGTGGCGGTGGCGCCCACCGTCGCGGTGGCGCTGCTCGGCGTCCTCAGCCGACTTGCCGGCCGTGTCGTCCGGGCCAGCACCCACACCGGGCTGGTCGGGCTGCTGTTGGCCGCCCTCGCCGTGCAGGTGGGCCGGCACGTGACGCCGCTTCGGGGCGTACCCCTGCTGCTCGTCGCCGGTCTGGCCGGCGCGGCCGGTGCGGCCGCGCACCGGCGGTGGCGGGCGCCCGGTCGGGTGTTGCGGCTGGCCGCCGCCGGACCGGTGGCCTTCGTGGCCCTCTTCCTGTTCGTCTCACCCACCTCGGCGGTCGTGCTGCCGCGCGGCGACACCGGCGCGGCCGGGACCGCGCAGGGTACGGGCGTGCACCCGCCGGTGGTCATGGTGATCCTCGACGAGTTGCCGCTGGTCAGCCTGCTCGGCGCCGACGGGCGCATCGACGCGGCCCGGTACCCGAACTTCGCCGAGCTGGCCGGCGCCTCGACCTGGTACCGCAACGCCACCGGCGTCAGCGGCTGGACGCCCAACGCGCTGCCGGCAATGCTCACCGGCCGCTACCCGGCGCGGCCGGTGGCCCCGCACTACTCGCAGTACCCGGACAACATCTTCACCGCCTTCGGCGGCCTGTACGACATCCGCGCCGAGGAGAGCATCACCCGGCTCTGCCCGCCCAGCCGCTGCGAACAACCCGTCGCCCCCGAACAGGGCCTCGGCGTGCTGGTACGGGAGACCGGCAAGCTGCTCGGGCAGGTCGCAGGGCCGACACCCAGCCGGGTCGACCCGGAGGACTCCTACCGGGAGAAGACCCGCGCCGAGGCCGGCCTGGACGCCGCCGAGCCGGTGCCGGCCGACCCGAAGTTCCGCTGGGACAGCCTCGACGACAACCAGCCCGCCCGGTTCACCACCTTCCTGGCCGGGCTGAAACCCGAACCCCGACCCGTCCTGCACTTCCTGCACCTGCTGATGCCGCACTCGCCGTGGGCGTACCTGCCGTCCGGCGCGCGCTACGACGCCCCGGAGGACCTGCCCAACGACGGCGCCGGCTGGGTCGACCTGGCCCGGCAACGTCACCTCGCGCAGCTCGGCTACACCGACCGGCTGATCGGCGAGACGCTGCGGACGCTGCGCGCCAGCGGCCTCTTCGACCAGGCCCTCGTGGTGGTGACCGCCGACCACGGGGTGAGCTTCCACCCGGGCGCCCAGGGGCGGGGCATGGACGCCATCAAGGCCGCCGCCGGCGAGGTCGCGTGGGTGCCGATGTTCGTCAAGGAGCCCCGGCAGCAGACCGGCCGGGTGGACGACCGCAACTGGGAACACGTCGACCTGCTGCCGACCGTCGCCGACGAGGCCGGCATCCGCCTGCCCTGGCGGGTCGACGGCCGATCCGCCCGGCAGACGCCGCGCACCGACGGTACGAAGCACTTCTACGACCGGCCCGGCGAACCGGTCACCTTCCCCGGCGGTGTGCCCGCCCCGCCGCCGCTGCCGACGCCACACCCCCTAGTCGGCACGGAGGTCCGCGCCGGCGCGACGGAGGGCAACGCGCGGGTGGCCGACCTGGCCGCGTTCCGGTCGACGGACCCGGACACCGGCACCCTCCCGGCACTGGTCTGGGGCGACGTTCCGGACCGGATACCGGACGGCGCGCTGCTGGCGGTGGCGGTCAACGGCCGGATCGGGGCGGTCGTCCCGGTGGTGCCACCCGATCCCGGTGGACGCCGGTTCGCCGCCCTGCTCGCCGACGACCGGCTGTTCCGCGCCGGCACCAACCAGTTGGACGTCTACCAGGTCGCGGGGGACGGTACGCTGCGACGCCTCGCGCTGTCCTGAGCCTGCCCGGAACCCGGTCCCGCCCACCGGGAACAGGGTTTCCCGACCATCCGGTCGGGAATCGGGTGACGCAGACCTCACCGCCGAACCACGGCGGCCGTTGTCCCCCGAGCCGCAATTACGGTAGAAGCGAAGGCAATTCAACGTAGATCTGCCGGCGAAGCGAGGAACCACATGACGGAAGTCAAGCTCGATCACCCCGGTGGGCAGCTGTCGATGCCGGTACATCCCGCGGTCGAGGGCCCCGCCGGTATCGGGGTGAGCAAGCTGCTGA
Source organism: Micromonospora parastrephiae (assembly GCF_016802865.1). Taxonomy (GTDB): domain Bacteria; phylum Actinomycetota; class Actinomycetes; order Mycobacteriales; family Micromonosporaceae; genus Micromonospora; species Micromonospora parastrephiae. The sequence continues at coordinate 37,902 of NZ_JAEVHM010000033.1, forward strand.
AGGAAACCGGGATGACGACGTACGACCCCGGTTTCGTCAACACCGCCGCTGCCTCATCCGCGATCACCTACATCGACGGCGACGCGGGGATCCTGCGTTACCGGGGATACCCGATCGAGCAGCTGGCCGAGAAGTCCTCCTTCCTGGAGGTCTCGTACCTGCTCATCTACGGTGAGCTGCCGACCGAGCAGCAGCTGACCGAGTTCACCGAGTGGATTCGGCGGCACTCGCTGCTGCACGAGGAGATGCGCCGCTTCTTCGAGGGCTTCCCCCGCGACGCCCACCCGATGGCCGTGCTGTCGTCGGCGGTGAGCGCGCTCTCCACCTTCTACCAGGACAGCCTGGACCCGTTCGACTCCGAGCACGTGGAGATCTCCACGGTCCGGCTCATGGCGAAGGTGCCCACCATCGCCTCGTACGCGTACAAGAAGTCCATCGGGCAGCCGCTGCTCTACCCGGACAACTCGCTGGGGTACGTGGACAACCTGCTGCGGATGACCTTCGGCGTGCCGGCGGAGCCGTACGAGGTCGACCCGGTGACGTCGAAGGTGCTGGACATGCTCTTCGTCCTGCACGCCGACCACGAGCAGAACTGCTCCACGTCGACCGTCCGGCTGGTGGGCTCCAGCAACGCCAACCTGTTCGCCTCGGTGTCCGCCGGCGTGAACGCGCTGTTCGGCCCGCTGCACGGCGGCGCCAACCAGGCGGTGCTGGAGATGCTCCAGCAGATCCAGGCCGGCGACGACGACGTCCGCTCCTTCGTCCGCAAGGTCAAGAACAAGGAGGACGGCGTCAAGCTGATGGGCTTCGGCCACCGGGTCTACAAGAACTACGACCCGCGGGCGGCGATCGTCAAGAAGGCCGCGCAGGACGTGCTGGGCCGGATGGCCAAGCCGGACCCGCTGCTGGACATCGCCATGGAGCTGGAGGAGATCGCGCTCGCCGACGACTTCTTCGTCTCCCGCCGGCTCTACCCGAACGTGGACTTCTACACCGGCCTGATCTACAAGGCCATGGGCTTCCCCACGAAGATGTTCACGGTGCTGTTCGCGCTCGGCCGGCTGCCCGGCTGGATCGCCCAGTGGCGCGAGATGATCAACGACCCGGAGACCAAGATCGGCCGTCCGCGGCAGGTCTACGTCGGCGCCGCCGAGCGGGACTACGTCCCCTTCGCCGAGCGCTGACCTCCGCTTTTTCGCAGCACGCCGACAGGCCGTCGACCCCTCTCGGGTCGGCGGCCTGCGGCCTGCGGCCTTACCGGCCGGGCGGGCGGCGACCCACCCGGCCTGCGGCTCACCCGGCCTGCGGCTCACCCAACCTCACTCCGGGTCCCTGTCCTCGCCCCTGTAGAGCTGCCCCGCATGTGGGGCGGCCGTGTCGGTTGTGGGGCCGCGGTGTCGGTTGTGGGCCGCGGTGTCGGTTGTGGGCCGCGCCGTCGGTCGGGCGGCCGGCCCGTCGATGATCGACTCGACATCGCTGATATCGGGGTATCCCGCGCGGGGGGACACCCCGATGTCGGCGAAACGGAGTCGATCAACCGACCGTCCCAGCCTTTGGGCGGCTTCCCCGACCGACACCGCCGACACGGCCTCCGCTCGCTCTCCGGTGGCCGCCGCCGCCCCATTTCTGGGGCAGGTCTACAGGGCCTGCCTCCTAAAGAGGGGGAAGGGTAGGCGGGCGGCAGCCGGGACACCCGGCGAGCCGTTGGCCGCCGGAGCACCGGCGAGCCGCGCCCGACGTCGGGGCGTCAGAAGGCGGAGATGTCGCGCGCCCGCTCGGTGCGGCTCAACGCGCTGATCAGCGCGGACTGGCCGTGCCGACGTACGGCGAGCCGAACCAGCAGGTCGCGCACCGGGTCGAAGACCTCCGCCGGGAACACCGGCGTGGGCACGCCGACGCTGACCGCGAGGTCGTCGGAGTGCACGACGATCTCCAGTTGGCGCGTGAGCAGGAATTCGCCGCGTCGCAGGGACCAGCCCTGCCACGGGATCGGCACGACGTCGCGGGCGGCGCCTCGCGACAGCAGGTCGCTGACCTCGTCCAGCGCGCGGGCGGAGCGGGCGTGCAGGTCCGCTGGTCCGCGTAGCGCGTCGGCCTCGTCCGGGCCCGCGGCGACCGACTCCTCGTCCGGGGTTCCCTCGGTGACCCAGGCGGCCCGCTCGTAGTGGCTGTCCGCGGTCTCCAGCGTGGGCAGGTCGGAGGGTGCCGGCAGCAGTTCAGCCGCCCGCACCGCCTGACGTCCCAGGTGGCACGCCAGGGCTCCCACGGACATGTGCGGCAGGGCACTCGGGTTCGACCACTGCTCGGACACCTCGGGCCGCCGGATCAGGTCCAGCGCGATCGAGGCGGCAAGCGGGAAGGAGGAGTCCAGGGAATCGGCAGGACGAGACATCCGCACATTCTGACAGGCCGGGCAGGCCGCCGCCGACCTCGCAGGCCCGAGGTCAGGGCAGCGGGACGACGTACGAGTCGACGCGGGCGATGAGATTGTCGCGGAACGTGAACAGGTCGTTGAAGGCGAATCGGAGCGGCCCGTGCTCGACGCTGACCCCGCGGCCCTCGCCGGTGGTGACGACGACCGGGCCGTCCTCGTGGACGCAGTGGACGTCGAGCTGCGGGCTGCCGCTGAACGCCGGGTTCTCGATCTCGCCGTCGAACTCGGCCTTGCCGCGGGTGGTGCGGTGGCCGTGGATGACCCACTCGACGTCGTCGGTGAGGGTCGCGAGGATTCTTGCGTGGTCGCTGGTCCGGAATCCGGCGAAGTACTCCGCGACGAGGTCGCGTTGGGTCGTCTGCGTCATGGCGTTCTCCATCAGGGTGTTGTCTCGTCGAGGTGCGCGGCGAGGGCGTCGAGGATCGAGCCGAGCCCGTCGGCGGCCTGGGCGCTGCGCAGCTCCGGGGGAAGCCGACGCTGGTGGACGGTGAGATCCACGCCATCGCCGGCGGGCTGGACCGTGACGGTCGTGCGGAGCCCGGTGACGGGTTCGTCGAACACGAGCTGGTGAGGGGCGGCGACGCTCACGTAGACGAAGCGGAGCGGGCGGGTCGCGCCGTCCGGCGCGCGGGTGACGAGCGTGAACTCGCCGCCGGGACGCAGGTCGACGGTCACCGATTCGGCGGGCACGGTGGCGTGCGAACCGCCCCAGAACGCCGCGATGCTCGCCGGCGAGGTGAAGGCGGCCCAGACCCGCTCCGGGCTCGCCCGGAAGTGGCGTCGGGCAATCAGCTCGTCGCCGCGCAACCGCGCGCCGGCGCTCATCGGGCCGCTTCGCCGTCGGTGAGGTGCCGTTCCAGAGCGTCGAGCCGGTCGTCCCAGGCTCGGCGCTGCTCGTCGATCCACCCGCCGAGCAGGGACAGCTGATCGGCGCGCAGCCGGCAGGGACGTTTGGTGCCCTCGCGTCGTTGCTCGACCAGGCCGCACCGGCGCAGGACGCCGACGTGGTGGGAGATCGCCTGCGGGGTCAGGTCGAACGGTGCGGCCAGCTCGCCCACCGTGGCGTCGCTCTGCGCGAGACGGGCCACCAGGGCGCGGCGGACGGGGTCGCCGAGGGCGGCGAAGGCCGCGTCGAGGTTCGGGACGGGCGCCGCGAGCGAGGAGGGCACGGGCCCACCCTAGCGCAAACACCCGTTTGCGCAAGCGATGGTTTGCGTATCAACGGCCGACGTCGGGGCGTCCCAGAACAGGGACACCCCGACGTCGGTGAAACGGAGCGGTCAGCGCAGGCCGGCGGCGGCGAGCAGGTTGCCCTCGGGAAGCGCCGGGAGGCCCCGCCCGTGGGCCATGCGCCGCTCGGCCCGCTCGGCGGTGAACGCGGCGTCGGTGGCGATGGCGGCGGCGTAGCTGGCGGCGGTGCGCTGCGCGATGGCCGCCCAGCCGTACTGGTCGTGGACCATCCGGCGGGCACGGCGGGCCATCACGCGGGCGCGGTCGGAGTCCGACAGCAGCGCGTGCACGGCTTCGGTGAGCCCGTCCGGGTCGTGCGGCTGGAAGGTCATCCCGGTGACGCCCGGCTCGACGATCTCGGCGAGGCCGCCGGTGGCGGCGACGGCCAGGGGCGCGCCGGCCGCGGCGCCCTCCAGGGCCACCATGCCGAACGGCTCGTAGATGCTCGGCACCGCGAAGCAGTCGGACGCGGCCATCAGCGCCGGCAGGTCGGTGCCGCCCAGGAAGCCCGGCATGGTGACCATGCCGCCGAGCCCACGGCGGTGCACCTCGGCCTCCAGCTCGGCGCGGTACGGGCCGTCGCCGGCGATCACCGCGCGCAGCCCGGGGTGCCGCTCGCGCAGCCGGGGCAGACCGGCGATCAGGTGCTGGACACCCTTCTCGTACACCAGGCGGCCGGCGAAGGTGACCAGCGGGCCGTCGCCGGCGAACCGGGCGCGGGCGGCGGCCACCGCGCGTGCCGGCACCCGCCAGCGGTGCGGCTCCACGCCGTTGGCGACCACGTCGACCCGTCCGGCCGGTACGCCGAACAGGGCGTTCACCTGGTCGCGCATGTATCCGGAGCAGACGATGACCCGGCCGGATTCGTTGCTGAGCCATTGTTCGACGCCGTGGATGGTGCGGT
>NZ_JAEVHM010000330.1 GCF_016802865.1 Micromonospora parastrephiae
GGGGGGTTTTGCGGGCGCGGCGGCTGGTCGGCGTCGGGTCCTGCTTTGCGGGGTCGGTCGGGGCGGGGAGGTCCGGCTCCGTCCGTGGTGCCGGGATGCGTGGTGCGGCGGTCGCGTCGCCCGGGCGGGATCCCGCCGCTGCCGGGTCGGTTCTGCCACGCCGCGGCGCAGCGCCGGTCGAGGTCCCAGCCGATGTGCCGGTCGATGTGTCGGTTGACGTGCCGGTCGAGGTGCGGGTTGACGCGCCGGGTGCCGGCGGCCTGCGTTCGGCCGCGCCGGTCGGGCTCAGGTTGGTGGTGGCCGTACCCGGGCCGTGCTGAGCGGTCGAGTCGGGCTGGGCGGTCGGGTCGGGCGGCGTGGTCGGGTCGGGCTGGGCGGTCGGGCGCGGCGGCGTGGTCGGGGTGCTGGCGACAGCCGCACTCCGGCTCGCGGAACGGTGCCGCTCGGCGCGCTCGGCGAGGACGGCGGCCAGGACGGAGCCGCCGATGCCGGCGATCACGGCGTACGGGGCGATCAGTTGAGTGGACAGCTGCGCCGGGCCCAGCGTCGACCAGCGTGGCACGGTGCTCAGGTACGCGAGCGCGACGAGCAGCGGGCCGGCCGCCCCCGACGCCGTCGCGCCGACCCGGTGCCCCGACGATCGGACGGCTCGTCGCGCGGCCAGTGCCCCGATCACCAGTGCGGGGACGAGCGCCAGCAGCGCGCCGGGCCAGTAGAGCTGGTCTCCGATCCAGTACCGGGGGTGATCCGGGTCGAGTTGCCAGGTGCCGAGTTGGGCGCCGACCAGGCCGCGTCCGACGCGTACCCCGTCGATCACCGAGACCACGGCGAGCAGCCACAGCCAGGCGGCCGTCGCGGTCACGTTCACGGCGGCGGCGCGGGAGCGCAGGGCCCAGACCGCGACGAGTACGCCGATGAGGATGCCCAGCGCCGTGTGTACGGCGGCGACCCGCTGCGGCGCGGCGGTGTCGGCGCCCACCGCGACCCGCGCGGGTACGGCGACAAGGAGCACGGTGACCAACCCGCCGAGCCCGGCGCCCAGGGCGATGGCCACCCGTCGCAGCAGACCGCCGCGTTCACCGTCCAGGGTGGTCAAGTTCTCCGCCGCCGCCGAAGCCCCGGTGTCGAGTGTTGCGGGCTCCGGACGGTCAGGCCGGTCCGTTGCCGGCGGGCTGTGATCGGCGGGCGCCGTGGGCTCGTTGGTGTGGGCCGGCCGCTGGTGCAGCCGCTGTGCGCAGACCGCGCCGAGGACCGTTGAGCTGGCGGCCAGCCAGGTCGCCCAGGCGAGGCCGTCCGCCCAGGCCGTGCCGGCGGCTGCGGCGTCCGTGGGCGTCCAGGTGATGACGCCGAGCCCGTAGCCGAAGCCCAGTTGTGCGGCGCCGCGCCGGCAGCGACCCCGATCGCCGTCGCGATCGATACTCCCCAGCCCCGTCTGGCCATGCCGGGCAGCGTAACGTCCCGTCGACGGCGCGGCGAGTCGCAGACGATCCGCCGGCACGGGCCGGTGGGCGCGAACGGGCTTGGCGGTGACCGGTACGGTCGCCGGTGATGAGGCGGTGTGCGGTATGACGGACGCGAACACGGGTCGGCAGGATTCCGCCGACGGCCGGGGCGAGGGCGGCGCGAGCCGTGCCACCGTCCTGCTCGGTGGCGGGTTGGTGGCGGTGCTCCTCGCCGCGGTGGGTGCGACCGGTGGCTGGCTGTTGGCCGGCGGTGACAACCCTCCTGATGAGCCGCTCGCCGTGGCGAGCGCGACCGGTGCGCCGACCACCCGGTCGACCGAGCCCCGGCCGAGCACTGGCCGGACCACGCCCTCCGCTCCCCGGACGTCCGCCAGCGCGACCAAGGGGGCCGGGCTGACCGTCCCGCCGGTGGTCGGCGCTGATTTCGAGGAGGCCCGGGACATGCTGCGCAAGCAGCGGCTGGGCTGGCGGCTGGTCTTCGGCGGTGGCACCGGTCGTACGGTCGAGAGTGCCTCGCCCACGGTGGGCACCGAGGTCACCCGGGGCACCACCGTGCAGCTCCAGGTGGCCGGGCCGCCGCCGCCCGCCGAGGTGCCGGACGTGGTCGGTGACGACTGCGCCAAGGCTGCCGACGAGTTGGTCGAGGAGGGGCTCTACCCGAGCTACCGCAGCGGACGCAGTGGAAAGGTCTCCCGACAGGAACCGGCCGAGGACGGTCCGGCCCGCTGGAACGACCAGGTCAGCATCTGGTGCGGTACGGATCCAGCCGGCCAGCCGAGCACCAGACCGGCCTTCTGATCTGCGGTCCGCACCCGCGCGGCTCGCGTATCCCGGCTCGCCGGGGGCCGCTGATCCGCGCCGATGGCGGTGCGGGCCGCTAGGTTGACGGTCGAGGGCCATGCCGCCCGCCCCGGTTCGGGAAAGGACGTGCGATGAGCGACGACCGCCAGGAGCCGCCCGCCGGGGAGCGCGACGACGACCGGACCCGCCCCCTACCCTCCGCGGACCGGCCCGAGCCGAAACCGCCCGCCGCACCGGGTGAGACGGCGCCGATGAACCGGCCCGCCACACCGGATGAGACGGCGCCGATCGACCGGACCGTGTCGCAGGGCGGGCCCGAGGCGACCGCTCCATCCGACCAGACCATGCCGATTGATCGTTCCGCGCTCGGCCAGCCGGTCGACCCGACGGCGCGGATGCCCGTCGAGCGGTTGAACCCCGCGCCGTGGTCCGGGCGGGCGGAGGTGCGGCCGCCGCGACCAGCGGAACCGGCCGGCGACTGGTACGCAGAAGAGCAGGGTGGGCGGCGGTGGTGGTTGCCGATCCTCTGGGGTGTGCTCGCGCTGGTGCTCGCCGGCCTGCTCGGGGCCGCACTGTGGGTGGTGCTCAGCGCGCGGGACAACGACCGGGACGACCCGGGGTCCACCCCTTCGCCTCCGCCGGGCAGCGCCACCAGCGCCGCGCCGACCAGCGCGGCCCCGACCTCCGCGACGCCGAGCAGTGCGACGCCGAGCAGCCCGCCGCCGTCGAGCGAGCCCGCCGAGGTGCCGGTGCCGCCGGTCGCGGGCCTGCCGCAGGCCACCGCCGAAGGGCTGCTGGAACGGCTCGGCCTGCCCTACCGGGTGGTGTACCGTCCGTCCGAACTGCCGCCGGGGACGGTGGTGGGCACCGAGCCGGGGGCCGGTACGACGGTGTCGGACGGCGAGGACGTACTGCTGATCGTCTCGCAGGCCCGGCCGACGACCGGGAGCGTCCCGACCACGTCGAGCCCGACGGCGACGAGCACACCGTGACGGGTGCTCACCACATCCGGCGGCGGGTGCCGACCAGGCCGAGGCCGGCCAGCGAGATGGTGAGGCCGAAGATCCCGGACCAGAACAGGGAGCGGCGGACGTCCGTGGCGGTGTGCCCGGTCGGGCCCGCCTGGGCGAGGTCCTGCCGTCCGTCGGACTGACCGCCGGCACCGGCGCCGGCGGCCGAGCCGGTCGGGTCGGCGTGGCGGTTCGGGGCGGCGGCGCCGGATCCGGCCGGGGTCGTCCTGCACTGGGTGGGTCGGCGTCCACCACGGTGATCTCGGTGCGCACGGGGTGGTCAGCCGGGTCGCGGACGGACGGCCGG
>NZ_JAEVHM010000331.1 GCF_016802865.1 Micromonospora parastrephiae
GTCCGGGTCCAGCCCGGCCAGGTGGTCCACCGCCGCGGTCACGCCGGCCAGCAGCGGGAAGCTCGGGGTGCCGTACTCGAACCGGTCCGGCACCGCGTCGGAGGACGGCACCAGCTTCGCCGGGCGCAGCGCCGCCCAGCGGGCCGGGTCGGCCACCATCGCCGCCAGGTGCGGCCCGGACCACTTGTACGCGCTGGTGACCAGGACGTCGGCGCCGAGCGAGCCCAGGTCGGTCGGCCCGTGCGGCACCGAGTGCACCCCGTCGACGCAGACCAGCGCGCCGACCGCGTGCGCGGCCTTGGCGATCGCCGGCACGTCCGGCACGGTGCCGATGGCGTTGCTGCCGGCGGTCACCGCGACCAGCCGGGTCCGCTCGCCGACCAGGTCGGCGTACTGGGCCGCGGGCAGCTCGCCGGTGTCCCGGTCGACCTCGGCCCAGCGTACGGTCGCGCCGGCCGCCTCGGCCGCCTGCACCCACGGCCGCACGTTGGCGTCGTGGTCGAGCCGCGACACGACCACCTCGTCGCCCGGCCGCCAACCCGCGCCGAGGGTACGGGCCAGGGTGTACGTCAGCGCGGTGGCGCTCGGGCCCAGCACCACCCCGGCCGGGTCGGCGTCGAGCAGGTCGGCCACCGCCGAGCGGGCCTCGGCCACCAGCTCCAACGACCGGCGACCGGGCACGTTGGCGGCGCTGCGGTTGCCGACCGCCGTACGCATGGCGTCGGTGACCGCGTCGATCACACCGGCTGCGGTCTGGGTGCCCCCGGCCCCGTCGAAGTGGACGAAGCCCTCGGTCAGGGCGGGGTACGCGGCCCGGGTGCGGGCGATGTCGAAGGGCATGTCCCGGACCCTAGCCGGTGCTCCTCGTGACTCCGTCGGCCGCCGGCTGATCATCGTTCGGCGAGGGCGTCGCCCACGTCTCGTACTCTTGGCGAGGTGACGAACCGACCCGCCACCATCCCGATGCCCCCCGTCCGCCGCGCCGCCGGTCTGTTCGCCGGTCTGGCGCTCGGCCTCGCCGTACTGGCCGGCTGCAGCTCCCAGGGCGCCTCCACCGACTGCGGGCTGGACGCCTGCACCGTCACCTTCGAGCGGGGTGTGGACGCGAGCGCCACCATCCTCGGCGTCGAGGCCAAGCTGGTCGGCGCCGAGGGCGACCAGGTGACCGTCGAGGTCGCCGGCGAGCAGTTGACCCTCACCACCGGACAGCAGGCCACCGAGGCCGGTGGCTTCGCGGTCACCCTGGACAGCGTCACCGACCAGCAGGTCAAGATCCGCGTATCCCGGAACCCGGGTAACTGACCTGCCCGGGGGGCGGTGGCCGACGTTTGGGGATCTCCAGAATCGGAGATTGTGGCGCCATGTCACTCACCCGTAGCGCCGAAGCCACCGCCTCCCGCACGGCGGACAGCCGGTGGCTGGAACTTCTCGCCCGGGCCGGCTTCATCGGCTACGGCATCGTGCATCTGCTCTTCGCCTGGCTGGCGTTGCAGATCGCGTTCGGCACGTCGACCGACGACGGCGACCAGTCCGGCGCGCTGCGTACCCTCTCCGAACAGCCCCTGGGCAGGTTCCTGGTCATCGCCACCGCGGTCGGCCTGCTCGCGATGGCGATCTGGCAGGCGTTGGAGGCGGCGGTCGGGCACCGCGCCGAGCGGGGCAGGGAGCGGGTCACCGAGCGGCTCGCCTCGGCCGGCCGGGCCATCGTCTACCTCTACTTCGCCTGGACCGCGTTCAAGGTCTTCAAGGACGTCGGGTCGAACAGCGCCGACCAGCAGGAGGCCCTGACCGGCAAGTTGATGACCTCCAGCGGCGGCCGCTGGCTGGTCGGCCTGGCCGGGCTGGTGCTCGCCGCGATCGGCGTCGGCCTGGTGATCTACGGCGTCGTCAAGCGGTTCGAGAAGCACCTGAAGACCGGCGAGATGAGCCCGAAGACCCGCAAGTTGGCCCGCCGCCTCGGCATCGCCGGGTACGTCGCCAAGGGCGTCGCGTACGGCATCGCCGGCCTGCTGATCATCGTGGCGGCGGTGAAGTACGACCCGGCGAAGGCCCGTGGTCTGGACGCCGCGCTGCACACGCTGCGCGAGCAGTCGTACGGCACGTTCCTGCTGACCCTGGTCGCCCTGGGCATCGCCGCCTTCGGCGTCTACTGCTTCCTCCAGTCCCGGTACCGCAAGGTCTGAGCTGGTCGACTCCGGGGACGTCGGGCACTATTGGGCTTTTGCCCGAAGCGCCGACGCCTGGTCGAAGGGAAGCACCGAACCCGTGCAGAGTTATCTCACCACGGCCGTCGCCGCGCTCGCTGCGGCGGCGGTCGCGCTCTTCCTGGTCGAGGTCGTCCACCGGCTCACCCGGCGGTTCGGCCGCCGTTCGCAGCTGTTGACCGAGTTGACCGACCACGCGCACCGCCCGTTCCAGGTGGCCGCGACGGTCCTGGCCGTCCAGTTCGCCGTCCGTTTCAGCACCGGGTACGCGGTCGGCGAGGGCTGGCGCCGGCTGCTGCTGCACCTGCTCATCCTCGGCGTGATCGCCACCACGGCCTGGCTGGTGGCCTCGCTGCTGATCGTCGTGGAGGACACCGCGCTGGCCCGGTTCCGCGTCGACGTGCCGGACAACCGGCACGCCCGGCGCGTACGCACCCAGGTGGTGATGCTGCGCCGGCTCACCATCGCGGTGATCGTCATCCTGACCGTCGGCGTGATGCTGATGACGTTCCCGAGCGTGCGGGGCATCGGCGCCGGCGTGCTGACCTCCGCCGGTGTGGTCGGTGTGGTGGCCGCCCTCGCCGCGCAGAGCCTGCTCGGCAACGTCTTCGCCGGCCTCCAACTCGCCTTCAGCGACGCGGTCCGCCTCGACGACGTGGTGGTCGTCGAGGGGGAGTGGGGCCGCATCGAGGAGCTGACCCTCAGCTACGTGGTCGTGCAGATCTGGGACGACCGGCGGTTGATCCTGCCCACCTCGTACTTCACCAGCAAGCCGTTCCAGAACTGGACGCGGACGGAGGCGGCGGTGCTCGGCACCGCCGAGTTCGACGTCGACTGGGCGGTGCCGGTGCAGACCATGCGGGAGGAGCTGCGCCGCCTGGTGGAGGGCACCGAGCTGTGGGACGGCCGGGTCTGCGTCCTCCAGGTCACCGACGCCACCGGCGGAACTGTCCGGGTGCGCGCGCTGGTCAGCGCCGCCGACGCGGGCAGCCTGTGGGACCTGCGCTGCCTCGTCCGCGAACACCTGGTCGCCTGGATCCGGGACAACCGTCCCACCGCGATGCCCCGGATCCGTACCGAGCTCGGCGACGCCAGCAGCAACCTGCCCTGGCAGTGGGTGCAGCCCCGCCGGCCGGTCCGCCGCCCGGCCGACACCGAGGCCCCCGACGACGCGCGCGTCTTCGGCGGCAGCGACGACGGCGACGCCCGCAGCGAAGCCTTCGTGGGCCCCGAGGAGACCTCCTCCCCCCGCCCCTAGCCCAGCCCCCAC
>NZ_JAEVHM010000332.1 GCF_016802865.1 Micromonospora parastrephiae
CCGGCGCTGGCCCGGCTGCGCGCCGCACACGCGGACCTGCTCGCCGGCTGACCGCGTCCGCGCCGGCCGGGCCGGGTCTGCGCCGGCCACCGGCCCGAGGTCAGCCAGTGGCCGGGTAGGCGTGGGTTTCGGTCGCCTTGAGCGCCACCCAGACCCGCTGACCGGGGATCAGCCGTAGTTGGGCGGCGGCGGCCGGCGTGACATCCGCGGCCACACCGATCGGCCCGTCCAGCTGCACCCGCACGTTGTCGCCGTGCCGTTGGACTCCGGCCACCGTGCCCGCCCAGGTGTTGCGCGGGCTGCCCTCCGGTCGGGCCGGGTGCAGGGCCACCGCCGCCGGGCGGAACGCCACGAACGCCTCGCCGTCCAGCCGGTCGGCGACGGCGAGCGTCAGGTCCGGCGCGACCCGCACCGTGTGCCCGTCGGCGCGGCCCCGGTAGAGGTTCAGTCCGACCAGTCGGGCCACGTAGTCGGTGCGCGGGCGGGCGGTGACGCTCGGCCCATTGCCCTCCTGCACCACCCGCCCACCCTCGACGATGACCAGCCGGTCGGCCAACGCCAGCGCGTCCAGCGGGTCGTGGGTGACCAGCACCGTCGCGCCCGGATGCGCGGCGAGGTGCCGGTGCAGTTCCGCCCGGGTGTCCAACCGGGTACGGGCGTCCAGGGCGGCGAGCGGCTCGTCCAGCAGCAGCAGCGCCGGCGTCACGGCCAGCGCGCGCGCCAGCGCCACCCGCTGTGCCTGCCCGCCGGACAGCTGCCGGGGCCGGCGCAGCGCCTCCCCGGTCAGCCCCACCCGATCCAGCCAGTCCCGGGCCGTGGCCCGCGCCGCGCGCCGTCCACGCCGTGCCGGCGCGGCCCGAAGGCCACGTTGTCCAGTGCGCTCAGGTGCGGAAAGAGCAGGTAGTCCTGGAAGACCACGCCGATCGACCGGCGTTCGGTCGGCACCCAGCCGCGGTTCGCCGGCCGGTCCAGGTCGAGGCCGTCGAGCGTGACGTGCCCGGCCGTGAGGGGATGCAGCCCGGCCAGCGCGCGCAGCGCGGTGGTCTTGCCGGCGCCGTTCGGCCCGAGCAACGCGACCACCTCGCCGGGCGCGACCCGCAGCGGGACGTCGAGCCGGAAGGCGCCCCGGTCGACGACGATCCGGGCATCGAGCAGCGGAGGGCTCATGCGCTGGTCATCCAACGGTCCCGCAGTGCGACCAGGATGCCGACCGACACGACGAGCAGCACCAGGCTGAGCACGATCGCGGACTCCAGGTCGGTCTCCAACGCCAGGTACACGGCGAGCGGCATGGTCTGCGTCCGACCGGGATAGTTGCCGGCGAAGGTGATGGTGGCGCCGAACTCGCCCAGCGCCCGCGCCCAGCAGAGCACCGCCCCGGCGGCCAGACCGGGCGCCACCAGCGGCAACGTGACGTGGGTGAAGGTGGTCCACCGACCGGCGCCGAGAGTGGCGGCGGCCTCCTCGTAGCGGTGGTCGGCGGCGCGCAGCGCGCCCTCCACGGCGATGACCAGAAACGGCATGGCGACGAACGACTCGGCCAGCACGACACCCGCCGTGGTGAACGGCAGCGTGACGCCGAACGTGGCGTCCAGCCAGCCGCCGAGCAGCCCGCGCCGACCGAAGACCAGCAGCAGCGCCACGCCACCGACCACCGGCGGCAGCACCAGCGGCACGGTGACCAGGGCGCGGACCAGCCGTCGGCCGGGGAACTCCACCCGGGCCAGCAACCAGGCCAGCGGCACCCCGAGCAACAGGCAGAACACGGTGGCCAGCGTCGCGGTCTGCACCGACAACCGCAGCGCGGTCAGCGCTCCCGGCGCGGTGAGCCTCTGCGGCAGCGTCGTCCACGGCGCCCGGAGCACCAGCCCGGCCAGCGGCAGGACGAGGAAGAGCAGCCCCAATCCGGCGGGGATCAGCAACGCCGCCGGCACCCGCCCGCGCCGCCGGGGCGCGACGGTGTCGAGGACCCGACTCACGGCGCCTGGAACCCGGCCTCGGCGAGGACCGCCTGCGCCGGCGCCGAGTGGACGTACGCGACGAAGGCCCGCGCGCCGGCCGGATTCGGCGCGTCCGTCAGCGCGACGATCGGGTAGTCGTTCACCGCCCGCGCCGACTCTGCGAACTCGACGCCGGTCACGTCGGCGCTCGCCGCCCGTGCGTCCGTGCGGTAGACCAGGGCCGCGTCGACCTCGCCGAGTCGCACCTTCGCCAGCGCGCCCTTGACGTCCTGCTCCAGGGTCACCGGGGTCAGCGCGACACCGGCCGCGCCGAGGGTCGTCCGGGCCGCCGCGCCGCAGGGCACCTGCTCGGCGCAGAGCGCCACCTTCACCCCCGGGCGGGTCAGGTCGGCCAGCGCGGTCACCCCGTCCGGGTTGCCGTGGGGCACCGCGATCACCAGTTGGTTGCGGGCGAAGACGCTCGGCGTGCCGTCGGCGTTGCCGGCTTCGGTCACCGTGGCCATGTTCTTCGGGGCGGCCGAGGCGAAGACGTCCGCCGGTGCGCCCTGGTTGATCTGGTTGGCCAGGGCCGAGCTGCCGGCGAGGTTGAGGGTGACTCTGGTGCCCGGGTTGGCGGCCTCGAAGTCCCTGCCGATGCGGGTGAACGACTCGGTCAGGGATGCGGCGGCGAACACGGTCACCGTGCCGGCGACCCGACCGTCCGCGGCGGCACCCTCGGACGCCGGGTCGTCGGCGCGCCGCAGCCGGCCATCCCCAGCACCGTGATGGCCGCCACGGCGGCGGATGCCATACGCCTGCCCCACCCGGTCATCCGCCGATCCCTGCCCTGGTCGGGGTGGCGGGGGCAGCCCGCTCCACCACCACCGTGGTCGACTTGATGACCGCGACGGCCACCGAGCCGACCCGCAGGTCGAGGTCGTCGACCGCCTCCCGGCTCATCAGCGACACGACGCGGAACGGGCCGGCCTGGATGTCGACCTGGGCCATCACCGTGTCCTTGCGGACGTCGACGACGATGCCGCGCAGCCGGTTACGCGCGGAGGAGAACTCGGCGCCCGCGTCCGGGTCGGCGGCCTGGGCGCGGGCGAAGCCGGCCAGGTCGACGCCGTCGATGATCCGGTGACCGTGGCCGTCGCGCCCGGCGGGCAACCGCCCGGCGTCCACCCAGCGGCGGATGGTGTCGGCGCTGACGCCGAGCAGTTCGGCCGCCGCGCCGATCCGAAAGGTCGTCACCGGCTCACCTTAGACCTCGCAGGTGCAAGCTTGCAGGCCTGGCCCGGCCAGCATCTGCACACGCAGATAGGTGAACATCCCAGCAACTGCGCCACATCCACAGGCGAGCGGCGTCCTCCCGTTGCTTGCCCCAGAACGCCCGGGCCCCCGCATGATCGTGCTCAACCCAGGATCGAGTGGTGTGGGTGTGTCGTCGAGACCACTACTTCCTGGTTCGAGCACGATCTTGGCGCGGGGGCGCGGGGCGCGGGGCGCGGGGC
>NZ_JAEVHM010000333.1 GCF_016802865.1 Micromonospora parastrephiae
GGTCGCCGCGGTGGCCACCGGTGTCATCGCGGTCGGTGCGCTGCTCGGCGCCGCCGCGACCCGGGCGCTCACCCGGCCCCCCCGCGCAGTAGGCGAGCGCGGGGCGCCCCGGGAGGAGATCCGGAGCGCCCCGTCAGTACCGGACCGGTCAGGGCTGGGTCGGCAGGTTGACCTGCGCCACGACGGCCACGATGAACAGCAGGATGCCCAGCCCGACGCCGACCGCGCCGCAGATCAGGCCGGCCTTGGCCTGCCCGGCGTTGTTGGCCTGGCCCTGGGCCACCTTCTGCCGGGCGAGGTAACCGGTCACCACGCCCGCGATGCCGACCGGGATGCCCAGGTAGAGGCAGCAGACCAGCGGGATCGACGCGATGCCGAGGATCAGCGACACCAGACCGAGGGTGTTGTTCTGCCCCTGGGCCTGCGGGTAGCCGGCGTTCGGGTACGTCGGCGCGCCGCCGTACTGGGGCTGCTGCTGGCCGTACGGGTCCTGGTGCGGCTGCTGCTGGCCGTACGGGGCCTGCGGCGCCGAGTACGGGTCCTGCGACTGTTGACCGTAGGGCTGCCCGGAGGTGGGCTGCTGCCCGTACGGGGCGGCCGGCGGCGGGGCGTACGGGTCGTGCGGCGGCTGGGGTGCGGTCGGGTCCTGGTTGGGCTGCTGGCCGTACGGGTCCTGACCGGGGTTACCGGGCTGCATTCGAGAAGCTCCTTGGACTGGTTCCGTCAGTTACTGCTGCTGTTCCCACTCATGATCGCGCCCAGACCGCCCAACGCACAGCACAGCAACACGACGACATACCACCCGATGCCCACGATAAGTGCCCACTTCGACCACTTCCGTGATTCGGTGGCAGCGGCCTGGGCGCCGGCGTAGTCACCCTGCTGAAGCAGCGGGTTGACCTTCGACGCGTTGATGATCGCCGGAATGGCCAGCGGCCAGAAGAGGAAGATGGCGACGATCGACATCGTCATGTTGTTGTTGATCGGCGGCTGCTGGTGGGGGTGGCTACCGGGCTGCATGGGGGTGCTCCTCATTCCAACGACACGGCTGGCGTGCCGGATCAGTGACAGGGGTGCGGGCCGGACGGTGTCCGGCCCGAGCGACCGGCAGCGTACCGGGTCGATGCCTGTCCGCACTGTCAAAGATCGGCGCGCGCCCAGCCGGAGGGTGTCCTGACCTGCCCGATAGGGTGGCCCGGTGACCGAGCCCGCGTCCGTCGCCCGCATCGTCGTCCTCATCTCCGGCTCCGGGAGCAACCTCCAGGCTTTGCTGGACGCCGCCACCGACCCCGCGTACGGCGCGCAGGTCGTCGCGGTCGGCGCGGACCGTGACGGCATCGCGGGCCTGGACCGGGCCGCCGCGGCCGGCGTGCCGACGTTCGTCGAGCGGGTCCGCGACCACGACACCCGGGAAGACTGGGATGCGGCGCTCACCGCGCACGTCGCGAAGCACCAACCCGACCTGGTCATCTCCGCCGGGTTCCTCAAGCTGGTCGGCCCGCACTTCCTCGCCGCCTTCGGCGACCGCTACCTGAACACCCACAACACGCTGCTGCCGGCGTTCCCCGGCATCCACGGCCCGCGCGACGCCCTCGCCTACGGCGTGAAGCTCACCGGGGCCACGCTCTTCTTCGTCGACGCGGGCATGGACACCGGGCCGATCGTGGCGCAGGTCGCGGTGCCGGTGCTCGACGACGACGACGTGGACACGCTCACCGAGCGCATCAAGGAAGCCGAGCGACGCCAGCTCGTCGAGCAGGTCGGTCGCCTGGTCCGCGAAGGCTGGACCATCACCGGAAGGAAGGTCACGGTTCCGTGAGTCCCACTCAGGACGGGCGTCGCCCGATCAGGCGGGCGCTGGTCAGCGTCTACGACAAGACCGGGCTGGTGGAGCTGGCCCAGGCCCTGCACGCGGCCGGCGTGGAGATCGTCTCCACCGGCAGCACGGCGGGCACCATCGCCGCCGCGGGTGTGCCGGTGACGTCCGTGGAGACGGTGACCGGCTTCCCCGAGGTGCTCGACGGCCGGGTGAAGACCCTGCACCCGAAGGTGCACGCGGGTCTCCTCGCCGACCTGCGCAAGGACACCCACGTCGCACAGCTCGACGAGCTGGGGGTGGCCGCGTTCGACCTGCTGGTCTCCAACCTCTACCCGTTCCAGGCGACCGTCGCCTCCGGTGCCGGCGTCGAGGAGTGCGTGGAGCAGATCGACATCGGCGGCCCGGCCATGGTGCGGGCCGCCGCCAAGAACCACGCCTCGGTGGCCGTGCTCACCGACCCGGCCGGGTACCCGGCGCTGCGCGCCGCGCTCGCCGAGGGCGGGTTCACCCTGGCCCAACGTCGCGCGTTGGCCGCGCGCGCGTTCGCCGACATCGCCGAGTACGACGTGGCGGTCGCCCAGTGGTGCGCCCGGGAACTGGCACCCGCCGACGACTGGTGGCCGCAGTTCGCGGGGCTGGCGCTGCGCAAGTCGACAGTGCTGCGTTACGGGGAAAATCCGCACCAGCCCGCCGCGCTCTACGTCGACCCGGACGCCCCGGCGGGGCTGGCGCAGGCCGAGCAGTTGCACGGCAAGGAGATGTCGTACAACAACTACGTCGACGCGGACGCCGCCTGGCGGGCCGCGAACGACTTCGCCGACCAGCCGGCCGTGGCGATCATCAAGCACGCCAACCCGTGCGGTATCGCGGTGGGCGCCGACGTGGCCGAGGCGCACCGCAGGGCGCACGCCTGCGACCCGGTGTCGGCGTACGGCGGCGTGATCGCGGTCAACCGGCCGGTCTCGGTCGAGCTGGCCCGGCAGGTCGCCGACATCTTCACCGAGGTGGTCGTCGCCCCCGGCTTCGACGAGGGCGCGGTGGAGGTGTTGCAGGGCAAGAAGAACATCCGGCTGCTGCGCGCACCGGCCTGGAACCCCGCGAAGGTGGAGTTGCGGCAGGTGACCGGTGGCGTGCTGGCCCAGGTCGCCGACCGGGTGAACGCCCCCGGCGACGACCCGGCCAATTGGCAGTTGGTGACCGGCGAGGCCGCCGACGAGGAGCTGCTGCGCGACCTCGCGTTCGCCTGGCGGGCGGTCCGCGCGGTGAAGAGCAACGCGATCCTGCTCGCCAAGGACGGCGCCACCGTCGGCGTCGGGATGGGTCAGGTCAACCGGGTCGACTCGGCGCAGCTCGCGGTCAGCCGCGCCGGCGCCGACCGGGCGCGGGGTTCGGTCGCCGCCTCGGACGCGTTCTTCCCGTTCGCCGACGGCCCGCAGATCCTCATCGACGCCGGCGTCCGCGCCATCGTCCAACCCGGTGGCTCGATCCGCGACGAAGAGGTCATCGCGGCGGCAAAGAACGCCAACGTAACGATGTACCTAACCCAAACCCGCCACTTCTTCCACTAAACCCAC
>NZ_JAEVHM010000334.1 GCF_016802865.1 Micromonospora parastrephiae
CGCCGACCCCGAACGGGAGCACCGCCAGCTCGGTGTGGTGGGCGCCGGCGGTCCGGGCGCGAGTTGGACGGGGCCGGCCTGCCATCCGTGGGCCGGGGGCGGACCGGCGACGGCTGGGCCGCGCAGGGCGGCCGCCGACGACGTGGTGGCCGGCCTGATCGCCGCCGACCCCGAACGGGAGCACCGCCAGCTCGGTGTGGTGGGCGCCGGCGGTCCGGGCGCGAGTTGGACGGGGCCGGCCTGCCATCCGTGGGCCGGGGGGCGGACCGGCGACGGCTGGGCCGCGCAGGGCAACGTGCTCACCGGCCCGGAGGTCGTCGACGCGTTGGCCGACGCGTGGCTGGCCGGGTCGACGATGCCGTTCGCCGAACGCCTGGTCGCCGCGCTGCGCGCCGGTGACGAGGCCGGTGGGGACCGACGTGGCCGGCAGAGCGCCGGGCTGCTGGTGGTCGAACGCGGCGGCGGGTACGGCGGCCGCAGTGACGTGCTGGTCGACCTGCGGGTCGACGACCACCCCGACCCGGTCACCGAGCTGGGTCGACTGCTGGCCGTGCACACCATGCTGTTCAGCCGCCCCGATCCGGCCACCCTGCTCGACCTGAGCGGCGCGGTCGCCGACGAGGTGGCGGCGTTGCTCGCCGCGCTCGGTCACCCGGTGACCGGGGACGGGCCCGAGGCGGCGCTGACCTCCTGGGCGGGGCTGGAGAACCTGGAGGAGCGGCTGGTGCCGGGCCGGATCGACCCGGTGGTGCTGACGCACCTGCGCCGCGTCTCCCCGCACGTGCCCGCCCCCCGAGCGGCGAGCTGACCCCGGCCCGACCGGTGGGCTGACCTCGCGTCAGCGGCCGAAGGACAGCCAGCGGAAACCCGCCGCGTCGATCTCGGCGTGCTCGGCGGGGGTCAGTGGCACCCGTCCGGTGGTCTTGCGGATCAGTGTCGGCGGATCCCACCGCAGCCCGGCCGGTGCCGGACGCCCGCCGGTGAGCAGGTCGACGATCACCGTGGCCGCCTGCGGGGTGAGCCACGGTGCCCGGTCCAGCGCGGCGGCCAGGTCCAGGCCGTGCACGCCCACCTCGACCACCCGGGTACGCAGGAACTCGGTGAGGCGCATCGCGTCGCCGTGCCGGGTGCGGACCACCCGCTCGGGCAGGGCCGCCGCGACCGCCGCGTCGGTGGCCCGCCAGGCGCGGTCGAACTCGCCCGGCAACGCCGCACGCGGCACCTGCCGCGCGTGGTGTCGACCGCCGGCGATCCGGTCGGCGTCCACCTGCGGGGTGAACTTCGCCGCGCCGAAGTAGCTGGCGGCGTCCACCTCGGCGTTCGGTGGCGCGGGTGCGGCGAGCATGTCGGTCAGCCGTCCGGCACCGGTGCGGACGTGCGCGATCAGCTCCCCGACGGTCCACGGCGGCAGTCGGTCGGCCGTTCCAGGTCCGCGTCGTCCAGCTCGGTGAGGATCCCGGTGAACCGGGCACACTCGGCGCGGAACGCCGCGCGGACCGGGTCCACCGCCGGTTCAGCCCTTGACCCGGGGCACCAGGCGGTGCACGACGGTCAGCACCAGCGCCATCACCACCGCCATCGTGCCGGCGATGCCGGCGGCGCTGCCCGCGTAGCCGACGAAGAGCGGTCGGCGGCTCAGCTCGCCCGGCCCGGTGCCGCGCAGGTCGACCAACCAGGACAGCGCCAACCCGCAGGCGATCAGGGCGAGTACGCCGGCGACGCCGAGCACCAGCGCGGCGATCCGGTGCGCGTCGCCGGGGGCGACCTCGGCCTGTTCCCGCTGGGTGATCAGCAGGAGCAGCCCGGCCAGCGCCGCCCACACCCCCACCACGAGGTACGCGGCGACCGCGTCGCTGGGCCGGTGCCAGCCGGCGGAGAGGGTGGCCACCCCGGCGACGGCCGCGTACCCGGCGCCGAGGAAGGCGCCGACCGCGCGCACCTTGCGGGGCAGCACGAGCACCAGCGCGACCGCCACCGACGCGGCCACCGCCGTGTGCCCGCTGGGCAGACTGTTGCCGACAGCCGCGCGCTCCGGGTCGAGGCCGTAGTCCGGCCGGCTGAGCCCGTACTTGAGCAGTTGGGTGGAGACGTTCGCCCCGGCGATCAGCAGCGTCGCGGTGATGGCCAGGGCGATCCGTCCCCGGATCAGCGCGATGAAGCCGATCATCGCGGTGGCGGCCAGCAGGGACACCACCGACATGGCGTTGAGGATCCGGTCGACGGGGCCGTCGATGCGGTCCTGCCCGATCCGGTTGCCGGTCAGGGCGACCGTGTCCACCCACTGGCCGATTTCGGTGTGCACGGCCACCCGCCAGACGGCGAGGAAGGCGGCCGCCTGGACGAGGGCCAGTACGACCAACCAGACCGCAGTCCAACCCCGTGCCGTCGCGCGCATCCGCACACCGTAGCGGCCGGGGTTGGTCGGCCGGCCGGTGGCCCGCCGCCTGTCGATGGTTAGGTTGAGCGGAGGCGAGGAGGTGGCGGTGGGCGACACACCGGAGCGCGACGCGGGCCAGGTCGAGCCCGGCAGTGGGCAGCGGGTCGGTGACGAACCGGGCGGTGGGCCGGCGCGCGACGAGTCGCTGGCCGATCTGCTGGGCGGCCGGCGCGGAGCCGTCGACGCCACACTGCCGCCCCTGGCGTTCGCCGCGGGTTGGCTGCTCGGCGGCGAGTCGCTGTGGGCCGGGGTGGGCGCGGCACTGGCCGTCGGCGCGGTCGTGGCCGGCGTACGGCTGCGTCGGGGTGACCGGCCGCGCTCGGTGCTGATCGGACTCCTCGCCGTCTGCGTCGCGGCGTTGATCGCGGTGCGCACCGGTCGGGCCGAGAACTTCTTTCTCATCCAGTTGCTCTCCAACGCCGCGAGCGCGCTGGTGTGGACGGTGAGCATCGTGGTGCGCTGGCCGCTGCTCGGGGTGCTGGTCGGCGCGGTGCTCGGCCAGCGCGCCCGGTGGCGGCGCGACCCGGCGCTGCTGCGCGGGTACGGCCGGGCCAGTTGGGTGTGGACGGCGACGTACGTGCTGCGGCTGGCGGTGTTCGTGCCGCTGTACCTGGGTGGGCAGGTCCTTGGGCTGGTGGTGGCGCGGGTGGCGTTGACGTGGCCGCTGGTCGCGGCGGCGCTCGCGGTGAGCTGGGTGGTGCTGCGCCGGTCCTTGCCGGCCGGGCATCCGGGGCTGCGGCACCCGGTCACCGGGGAGCCGACCGCGCGCCCAACTGACGGGCACCGGCAACGGTGGGCGGACACAAAAGTGGAGAGGCCGCCACGGGGGGAGCGGCCTCTCCGGTGACGGTACGTTACTCCGTCACAGTCGTTGGTGTGATCCCGCGAGGGCCCGAATTTCTGGGCTTTTTTGCGGCTTCCTCCAGTCCGGGCGGGTGGGG
>NZ_JAEVHM010000335.1 GCF_016802865.1 Micromonospora parastrephiae
GCGCTCGACGCGCTGGACGCCGACTCCCGGCTCGCCCTGCGTCCGGGCCTGCGCTGGCAGCTCGTGCCGCACGGGCCGGACACGGTGGCGCTGCGGCTGTTCGACCGCACCATCACCCTGCCGGCCGACTGCGAGCCGGCGGCCCGCGCCCTGCTCACCGGCACGGTCACCCGCGTCGGCGACCTGCCCGGCCTGCCCGACGACGCCGACCGGGTCACCCTGGCCCGCCGCCTGCTGCGCGAGGCCGTCCTGGTCCCGGCCTGACAACGACCGGAAACGCCGTACCCCTGCGGTGCGGCGTGCCGGTCCGCAGGGGTGCCGCCCGTCGCGCCGGGTCAACGGCCGAGGATCAGCAGCAGCGCCGTGGCGAGCACCCCCGCGCCGAGCACCACGGTGATCGGCCGCGGCCCGAGCACCGCGTGCCGGCGATCGGCCAGCACCCGCGCCGGCACCAGACCGATCAGTGGCCCGAGCAGGGTCACCACCAGCGCCAGCACCGGCATCCCGACCGCCAGGTCGCCGCCGTACCCGACGCCGAGCGCCCGCGCGCCGGTGCCCAGCGCGTACGCCAGGACGGCGCCGGCGACACCGCAGAGCGCGAGCAGCGGGTTCACCGAACCGGGCAGTTCACCCGGCTGGCCGGCCCGGTCGAGCAGGTCCCGGGCGCGGCCGAGCAGCAGCGCCGGGTCGGCGGTCGTGCCGCCGTTGGCCGGCGTGGGCGGGCCGCCGACGCGGCGGACGCCGCCCCGAGTCGCGTCCGCACCTGCTGCCACAGGTGCGCGACCTCCGCGTCGACGCGTTCCTGCTGCTCCCGTGCGGCGACCAGCTCCTCCTCGGCGGCGCGCACCTGGTCCACGGCGTCGGCGACGGCCTGTTCGGCCGCCGCGCACTGCCGCTCGTACCAGGTGTGCGCCTCGGCGCGCTGGTCGCGTACCCGGGCGGTCAGCTCGGCCAGTCGCCGCAGCTGGGCCGTGTACGTCTCACTGGTGACCGGTTGATTCATCGCGACGGTCCATACGGGATGATCACCTGTCCGGTGCGGTGCACCGCCCGGTCGAAGAAGAGCCCCCGCCACGGTCGGGGGTACCAGTCCGGGCCGCCGGTGCCCGGGTAGAGCGAGGCGCCCAGCTCGCCGCCGTGCGCGTCGAGCGCCACCCAGGCGCCGATCTGGTCGGTGCGGGCGGCCGGACCGCCCAGGTCGGCGCGCATCCGGGCGACCCCTCGCCACCAGGCCAGCACGTGGGTCCGCCGTTCCGGCCCGTCGTGCAGGATCCGGCGCAGCTGCTCCAGGCCGGTACGCCGACCCGCCCGCGCCGCGAGGGTGCCGGCCGCCGCGTCGACGGCGAACAGCAGCAGGTAGTGCGCGCCGCCCGCGCCGCCGAGCCCGTCGGCCGTCTCGGCCATCAGCTCGCCGACGGTTTCCTCGTCGTACCAGGCGGCGTCGTCGGCGAGGTCCTCGTAGAGCGCGCGGGCGATGGGGTCGGCGTCGGCGTCCAGGCAGGCGATGGAGAACCGGGCGGTGCCCGGCGGGTGCTGGCGGGCCAGTGACCGGGCCGCCGCGTCCAGCACCGCGCACGCCTCGTCCACCCGGGTGCCCAGCACCGCGAGGTTGCGTCCGGGGGCGCGGGGCAGCCGCAGGGCCGCCGAGCGGGACTGTACGTCGATGATCTCGCCGAGCAGGGCGACCGGGTTGCGCGGCGCCTTCCCGTCCGCCGGGGCTTCGAGCGCGCGGTAGTCCGGGGCTTCGGCCAGCCGGGGGATCGCGTCGCCGTCGAAGAGCCGGGCCGGTGCCGCGTCGGCCGGACGCATCCGCCACAGCCGGTGCTGCAACCCGCTCCACGTCTCCCAGTCGCTGGCCGACGGGATCCGGGCGACCTCGTTGCCCTCCACCATGCCCGACTCGGCGTTGACCACCGCGTGCCAGCGGGGCAACGACTGCGCCGCGTCGTTGCGTTCGGCGAGGATCCGCAGCGCCTTGGGCAGCGCGATACGCAACGTGAACTGGGCGACCAACGCGGGACGGCCCCACAGCGCCTCGATGCCCCGGACGTCCTGCGAGGCGAGCACCAGGTGGATGCCCTGCGACCGGCCACGCCGGGCCAGGTCCTCCAGCAGGTCGGCCGCCTCCCGGGCGACCACGTCCCGGCCGGCCAGCAACATCTGGAACTCGTCGACCACGGCCACGATCCGCGGCCAGTGCCCGGTCGGGTCGACCGCGCGCAGCTCGGCCAGCTTGGTCACCTCGTGCTTCTTGGCCGCGTCGGCGCGGCGACGCAGCTCCTCGGTGAGGAAGCGCAGCAGCGCGAGCCCGAACTCCCGGTCGGTGTTGACGTTGATCCCGACCAGGCGCATGTGCGGCAGCCAGCTCGGGTCGCGCCGGCCCTGAGCGAACCGGGCGAAGGACACCCCCTCCTTGAAGTCCAGCAGGTAGAACTCCAGCTCGGAGGGGGAGTAGCGGGCCGCCAACGCCCCGATCCAGGCGAAGATCAGATTGGTCTTTCCGGTGCCGGACGGCCCGCCGATCAGCGCGTGCGGTGGGTAGTCGCCCAGGGTCAGACGCACCGGCCGGCCCTGCGGCCCCTCGCCGATCGGGGCGGTCAGCCCGCCGGCCGAGTTCTCCCGCCACATCTGCTCCGGCGGCGGCAGCAGGTCGGCGAACGGGGTCGGCGGCGGGCCGGCGTTCACCCGGGCCGCGATCTCCCGGCAGGTCTCGGTGACCAGCGTCGCCGGTGGCGGTGGGTCCAGCCGGACCGGCAGCCCGGCCGGCCCGCCGATCAGGGCGCCGGACGCCCCGGCCACCACCCGGGTCACCGTCGGGTCGTCGGGCAGGGGGATGCCCCGGACCACCAGGTGCACCCCGCAGGCGGCGCCGGCCCGCACCACCCGTTCGAGCTGGCCGCGTTCGTGCCGGTTCAGCTCGTCACCGCCGAGCAGCACCGCCACCCGCCACGGCTCGGGACGGCGGCCGGTCGCCGAGGCCAACTCCCGCAACGAGCCGTGTTCGCCGGCCAGCACCGTCTCGTTGATCCGGCGGATCTGCTCCACCAGGTCGTCGAGCAGCGCGCCGAGGCCACCCGGGCCGACGAAGGTGAGCAGCCCCGCGGTGCCCAGCGGAGCGAACCCGGCCAGACCGCCACCGAGGTGCTCCGGGTCGTACCCGATCAGTCGGACCGCCCCGGGCTCGGCGCGGCCGGCGGCGCGCAGCAGCAACGCGGACACCACCGCGTCGCAGCCGGCGCGGTCGTCGCCGGAGAGGTGCACGTGCCCGGCGTCGAGCAGCGGCACCAGCGCCGGCACCGGGTCGACGTCGTCGATGCGGACCGTGCCGATCCGCAACGCTCCCGGCGGCTCGGCCCGCCGGGTG
>NZ_JAEVHM010000336.1 GCF_016802865.1 Micromonospora parastrephiae
CCACTGCGCGACGGCGCCGCGCCCGCTCCGGCTGCCCCGCCGGCGTTCACCACCTTCAGTCGTGGCGGCTGGCCGCCCGCGTACTACCTGGTGCTCGCCCGGCGCGCCCGATCGTCCCGCGAACGGCCCGGGCACCGGGGACGCCGCCGTGCCACTGCGCGACGGCGCCGCGCCCGCTCCGGCTGCCCCGCCGGCGTTCACCACCTTCAGTCGTGGCGGCTGGCCGCCCGCGTACTACCTGGTGCTCGCCGGTGTCCTCGCGGTGCTGGCGCTGCTGCTCCTGTGGCGCCGCCCGGCGGTCGCGGCGTCGAACTCCGCCGGCGCGCCGGCGCCCGCACCCACGCACGCCCCCGAGTCGGATCCCGGCCCGGTGCCGGACAATGTCAGCCGGCTGCCGACCAACCTCAATGCCATCTACGAGTTGGGTCGCCTCGACGAGCGGCTCGACCAGGAGCGTCGGCGCCGGCCCTGACGCGCGGCATGTCGACGCTGCGCTCAGTGCGCCGGCCGGGCACCCTCGCGCGGCGGGATCTCTTCGCGGTACGCCCCGACCGGCCCGGAGTAGCGGGCCGTGCCGTCCGGGTGCGGCCAGGCGTTGGCGGTGCACCCGTGCAACCCCAGCGTCTGCTGCTGCATCACCGGCGCCCGCCGGCCACGCCCCGGGCACCGCTCGTGACCCAGTCCGAGCCGGTGGCCGACCTCGTGGTTGACCATGTACTGCCGGTAGGTGGCCCGGCTCGCTCCGTAGCCCGGCACCGCCGTGACCCAGCGGGCCACGTTGAGCACCACCCGGTCGCCGTTGCGACACGAAGTGTAGCCGTCCGGCACGTCCTGGCAGAGCGTGTCGCGGGTGCCGGGGGTGGCCAGGTAGATGGTGAAGTCGGCCGGGGTTCCCGCGCCCACCCGGCGCAGCCGCCACGTCCCACCGGCGGTCCACCCGCGCGGGTCGTTGAGTGTCGCCGACACCGTCGCCGCGACGTCGGCCACCGGCAACCCCCGGATGTCGCGCTCCACCGCGACCCGGTAGCGCAACAGTCGACCACCGCTGCCACCCCCGGCCGTTGTCTCGGCCGCCGCCACCGACCAGCGGTTGCCGCCGGTGGCGGGATAACCGACCACGACGGGTGCAGGCGCGGCGCCGGCGCTCCCGGCGGCGCCCGCAGGTCGGCCGGTCGAGGCCGACCCCGCCGCGGGCTGCTCACCGTGAGCTGGCCGGCTCGTGGCCGGGCCGGACAGGGACGGATCGTCCACCGACCCTCCGGCAGCCGGCAGGCCGCAGCCCGTGAGCAGCGCCACCAGCAGCAACACCGCCGAAGCGGCCCGGCCACGGCGGGTAGCCTTCGTCGCCATGTCTCTCCCCTCGTGCGTCGCTCTGCGGCGACGCGGAGGAGAAGACGGGTGATCGTGGCGGAAAGTTGATGCCACCCGGACTCAACCTTTTGCCGCCCTCGCCCGTCCCTAGCGGTGTGGCATGGGGGAGGGTTCGCGGTGGCGCGGGGTGACGCGGAGTTCGTCGAGTTCGCGCGGGCGGCATCCGCGCGACTGGTGCATGCCGCGTTCCTGATGACCGGTGACCACCACCAGGCCGAGGACGCCGCGCAGACCGCCCTGGTCCGCACCTACGCGTCGTGGTCGCGGATCCACGACGACGACGCCTACGGGTACGCCCGCCGCACCCTGGTCAACCACCTGGTGGACGGGTGGCGGCGGCCGGTGCGGGAGTATCCGACCGACGAGGTGCCGGAGCAGGGGCGCGGCGACGTGGCCGACGAGGTGGCCACCCGGCGCTGGCTGATCACCATCCTGGGCGCGCTCAGCCCTCGCGAACGGGCCATCGTCGTGCTGCGCTACTACTTCGACCTTCCGGAGGCGCAGGTGGCCCGGGAACTCGCCGTGTCCGTGGGCACGGTCAAGAGCACCAGCTCGCGAGCCCTGGAGAAGCTGCGCGCCAGCGGGGCGCGGGCGGCCGACAACCAGGAGGCGCGGCGATGAGCGAGCTGGACCGGCTTCGTGACGCCATGCTGGCGACCGAGCGCCCCGCCCCCACCCTCGACCTGGTCGCCGTCATGCGCGAGGGGCGGCGGCTGCGGACTCGTCGGCGGGTCGCCGGAGCCGGGGCGGCGACGCTGGCGACCGCCCTGGCCGCCGTGATCGTCATGGTGGCGGTCGGTGCCCGGCCGGGGGGCCCGCCGCCAGTCGACCGTCCGCCGCCGGTCGCCGTCGCTCCGCCGCCGTCGTCGCCTCGCCGATGCCGACATCGGAGGAACCCACGCCGCCGCCGACATCGGCGACACCAGTGCCGAAGCCGTTGGGCCGGGTCGTCGACAGCGGGGTCCGGCACGGCGCCGACCAGCGGGTGTACTACTTCGTCTCGGTTTCGGTGCCCGGCCAGCCCCGGGTGAGCATCGGGCTGGCCGCCGGCCGTCGTGCCCCGGACGGCACCCTGACCACGGACATCCTGGTCAACGACGTCGAGGGGGCCGACCGCAGCCCCGGGTTCCACGAGATCGGCTACGACGAGCGGTCGTCCGCCGCGCCGGTGCCCACCTTCGGCTACTTCGTCGGCCCCGCCCAGCGGATCACCGGCACCGTGGACGGCCGCCAGGTCGATGCCCGGCTTGCCCGATGGAGTTTCGACAAGCAGGTCGTGGTCTTCTGGTTCGACCCGGGCGAGCTGGCCCCGGGGGAGCGGCTGGACGGCATCATCGCCCGCGACGGCGCCGGCCGCCGCCTCTGACGCCCGGTCGGCTCAGGCCGGGTCGGCGAGCCGGCGCTCGATGGTCACCGTCGTCCCCTCGGCGGTGGAGACCAGCCGCACGTCGCCGTAGGCGTTCATCAGCAGCGCGCCGCGTCCCCGGTCCATCGCCGGTCGGCGGTCGCGCCAGGTGCCGAAATCGCGTACCGCGATCCGGATCAGGCCGTCGTTGACCTCGAGCCGGACCCGGACCTCCGGGCGGCTGGGCCGTTGCGCGTGCTCGACGGCGTTGTTCATGGCCTCGGACGCGGCGAGCAGCAGGTCCTCCAGCAGGTCCGGACCGACGTCCAGGTCGCCCAGCGCCAGCCGTACGTCACGCCGCAGCGCGGCGGCCGAGGTGGGCGCGGAGGGGTACGTCCAGCCGACGTCCAGTTTGTCGCCGTAGGCCGGATCCGTCGACGCCCCGTCGAAAGGTCCGGCCGGGGTCCCGGTCATGTCGGGCTGGTCGTCGGGCACGGCCGGGGGAGGTTCGGCCGCACGGTCGACGGTCGGCACCGGCAGGTCGGTGGCCTCGGCGGGCCGTCCCGCCGTGGTCTCGGGCGCCGGCGCGGCCCCGCCGGCCGGGGAC
>NZ_JAEVHM010000337.1 GCF_016802865.1 Micromonospora parastrephiae
CGGCAACGCCCGGGCCAAGATGGACGACCTCTCCGACGGTTTCGTGAAGTTGTTCTGCCGGCCGGCCAGCGGTCAGGTGGTGGGCGGTGTGGTGGTCGCCCCGAAGGCCAGCGAGCTGATTCTGCCGATCACGATGGCCGTGGAGAACAACCTGACGGTCAACGAGCTGGCCCAGACCATCACCATCTACCCGAGCCTCTCCGGCTCGATCACCGAAGCAGCCCGCCAACTAATGCTCCACGAGCTGGAGTAACCCCCGGCCTCCGCGGCTTCCTCGGTCGATCATGAGTGTGGTGGCCGAATTACACCGTGATGCCGTTTTTGCGGGGCACCACAACTCCATGATCGACGAGGGTGGCGGCCCGGGTCTGGACCACCGCCACCGTGGCCAGGACGGCCACCTCGGTGAGGATGAGGAGACGCTCGGCCAAGCCGATCAGCAGGCGGTCGCCGGGATAGGCGGACCAGACCATCGCCGCCGCCAAGGTCAGGCTGAGCAGGGCCAGGGTGCGCAGCGTCCGGGCCGCGGTTGCCAGGTCGGGCCGGCGGGCGAGCAGCCATCCGCCGACCGGTAGCGCGAGGAAGGCGACCACCGACGCGTACCGGTGCAGGTACGCGGCGGACGTCATGGCGGTGCCCGGCTCGTTCGTCGGCACCACTGCGGCCAGCAGCAGACCGGCCACCCAGGCGCCGAGCAGCAGTTCGGCCGTCCGGCCGGGTCTGGGTCGGGGTGGTCCGGCGCGGCGCAGGCCGTACAGCAGTGCCACGGTGGCGAGTGCCAGCACCACCATGGCGACGTCGATGACGCCGCCCCGGTCGGAGACGGCGAAGTCGCTGATGGTCAGCGCCCACGGGTTGAGGTCGTCGTTGACTTCGAGGTGACCGATCACGGTGAGCAGCGCCGCCACGGCGATCCCGCCGAGGGCCAGCAGACCGGGGCTCCGGGTTCCAGGCATGCCTCAGCCTGTCGCCGCAGGGACCCGAGCCGGATCCGGGACGGCCACCGAAATCGTCCCCCGGGACCACCCCTAGAGGCAGGCGGAGGATCGCCTCAGTCGATGGGGATGTCGGGTCCGGCGGCGGCGCGGGCGTGCCGGGCGCTGACCAGCGTCATCGCCCATCCGGCCGCGGCGAAGCCGGCAGCCGCGGCGGTGGCGATGATGGCCAGCCGCCATGCCGACTCGGTGAGCGCGGTGCCGCCGAGGTGCCCGACCAGCGCGCCGTAGGTGGCCCAGCCCAGCGCGGCGATCGTCTCGTAGAGCACGAACAGCCGGTACGGGTAGCGACTGCGACCGGCCGAGAAGCAGGCCGCCATCCGGCCGCCGGGCACGAACCGGCAGAGCAGGATGACCAGCGGCCCGGGTTGTCGGAGTCCCTGGGTGACCCGGCTGGCCATGCGTCGGGCTCGGCTCGGCTCGGCGTGCCGGGGTGCACGGCGGTCGGGCGCACCTCGACCGAGCAGGTAGCAGGCCAGGTCCCCGGCGAACACGCCGAGCGCGCCGACGGCGATGGTGACCGGCAGGCTGAGCCCGCCGTAGACGGTGAGCGCCCCGCTGGTGATCATGACGATCTGGGTGGGGATGACCGGTACGAACGCGTCCGCGATCAGAAGGCCGAGCAGCACCAGGTACGCCCACGTCGGCGATGCGACGTCAGTCAGTAGTTCGGGCACGCCTGCCACCTCGCCGGATGGGGCCGATTGGGTGTCTCGAGCCTGACGGCGTGTCCGGCGTCACCGTGGACAGGCCCGCCCCGTCGTGACCGTCGACACGACTGGACCACCCCTGGACAACGAGGCGAACCGGCCTCGGGTGACGGTTTCGCGGACCGTCCCACCCGCTCCGGAGCGGTCGGCGGATCGGCGTTCGTCGGCGTACCGTTGTCGGCGCGGCTCCGCCCGTCGGGTCCCCCGTTCCTGACGATTCCGGGCCGCCAGGGCCGCCGGCGGGTCCCGCGCCGGCGGCCCGCCTCTGCTCCCTCCGTCGTAATCCGGGTGCGTCCTCGACCGCCCGGCGGGTAGCGTGGCCGTATGCGCAGTGCGGTAGTGATGACGACGACGCCGGGTGTCCCCGGCGCGCCGCTCTGACGTAGTCACCGTCGACCAGGCCCCGGGGCGATCCGCCCCCGAGGGCCGTGCGGCGTTCGGTGTCCAGGTCGCCTCCGGGTCGTACCCGATCCAGGAGCCCGACATGATCGACCACCGCAGGCTCGGCCGCGAGCTGGACCTCTTCGTCTCCGATCCGCTGGCCGGCGCCGGCCTGCCGATCTGGCTGCCCGCCGGAGCCGCCGCCCGGCACGCCGTCGAGGAGTACGTCCGGGAGTTGGAGCGTCGCTCCGGCCACCAGCACGTCTACTCGCCGCCGCTGGGCAAACGTGAACTCTTCGAACTGTCCGGGCACCTCGGTTACTTCGCCGACGACATGTTCCCGCCGATGCGGCTGAGTGCCGACGACGAGTTCGTGCTCCGGCCGGCGCTCTGCCCGCACCACGCGCTGGTGTTCCGGGCCCGGGGCCGCTCCTACCGGGAGTTGCCGCTGCGAATCGCCGAGCTGGGCGGAATGTACCGCTCGGAGCGCTCCGGAGTGCTCGGTGGGCTGTCCCGGGTACGCGCCATCTCGCTCAACGACGCGCACACCTTCTGCGCGCCCGAGCAGGTGGGTGAGGAGGTCGCGGCGATCCTCGGGTTGATCCGGGCGGCGCACGCCGCGCTCGGCGTCCGCCCGGCCGGGTTCCGGCTGTCGCTGCGCGGGCCGGGCGAGAAGTACGTCGGCGACGACGCGCAGTGGGCCCGTGCGGAGGATCTGCTCCGCGACGCGCTGGCCGGGGTGGAGTACGTCGAGGCCCCGGGGGAGGCCGCGTTCTACGGCCCGAAGATCGACATTCAGATCGTCGACGCGGCCGGCCGGGAGTCGACCATCTCCACCATCCAACTCGACTTCGACAAGCCGGAGCGGTTCGACCTGTCGTACACCGATTCCGACGGCAGCCGGCGGCGGCCGGTGATGGTGCACCGCAGCCTGGTCGGCAGCATGGAGCGGCTGTTCGCGTACCTCATCGAGGTGCACGAGGGCGCCTTCCCGGCCTGGTACGCGCCCGTCCAGCTGGTGCTGCTGCCGATCGACGACGGCCAGGCCGACGCGGCGGCGGAGCTGGCCCGGCGGGCCGTCGACGCCGGCCTGCGGGTCGAGGTCGACGCCGCCGGCTCGCTGGGTTCCCGGATCCGGGACGCGGCCCGCCGCCGCGTCCCGTACCTCGGGGTGTTGGGTGCCCGGGAGGTGGCCGACGGGCACCTCGCGCTGCGCCTG
>NZ_JAEVHM010000338.1 GCF_016802865.1 Micromonospora parastrephiae
GTCTGCCGGAGCTGCGTGAAGCTGCCGCCGACGAATACCGTGTTGCCCACCTGCGCGAAGGCTCGGGTTTCACCATCGCGCGCGTGCGGGGTCGAGTCGCGGGGGTTCGCCGACACGAGGGTCGCCGTCTCGGGGACCGGTACCACCGCCGCCGAGGACACCGTGGGCACACCGAGCACCGCGGCGGCGAAACTGGTCGGCCTGGACGCGCTCACCGAGCGGCTGGCGGCCGGGGAGCCACGGGCGTACCTGTTGGGGTTGGACCCGGCCGGTGAGGGCCGGGTGGTGGTGGCGCTCGGCGATCCGGACCACGCCGATCGGGTGCTGACCTACGTGCCGGGGATGACCGCCGGCCTGGACGACGCCACCGGCGAGCTGGGCCGGGCCGCTCGGGTGCTGGACCGGTGCGCCGCGCTCGCCCCGGGGGAGCGCAGCGCGGCGGTGCTCTGGCTGGACTACGACGCACCGGATTTCCTGACCGAGGCCGCCTCGTCCGCTCAGGCCCGGGACGCCGGCGGGGCGCTGCACCGATTCCAGGAGGGGTTGCGGGCCAGCCATGAGGGGCCACCGGCCCGGCAGACGGTGCTCGGGCACAGCTACGGGTCGCTGGTGGTGGGCATGGCGGCCCGGGAGCACGGTCTGGCCGCCGACGCGCTGATGTTCGTCGGCTCACCCGGCGTCGGCGCGGCGCACGCCACCGAGTTGGGTGTGGCCCCCGGGCAGGTCTGGGCGAGCAGCGCCCCCGACGACGTGATCCGGCTGGCCCGACCCGTCGACGAGTTGGGTCGGCGTGCCCTGTTCGGCGCGGCGCCGCTCGCCGCGGTGCTGGGCTGGCCCGACCGGACCGGGCACGAGCTGTGGTTCGGCCACGATCCGGCCGACCCCGGCTTCGGTGGCCGGGTGTTCCCCAGTGGTCGCGGCGGGCACGCCGGCTACTGGGATCCGGGCAACCCGGCGCTGGACGGGATGGCCCGCGTCGTGTTGGGCCGCTGACGGCTACGGCCACGTCGGTGGACGCCCGACCGGCCTCGTCATCGACGGGGTGGCTGCGATGCTCCGACGGCGGAGCCCCGGCCACCGCGGGTGCGGCGACCGGGGGCTCCGGACGTGAGCGGCGGCTACTCGACGGTGACCGACTTGGCCAGGTTGCGGGGCTGGTCCACGTCGTGTCCCCGGGCGGCGGCGATCTCGGCGGCGAGCACCTGCAACGGCACCGTGGTGACCAGTGGGGCCAGCAGGGTGGGCGTACGCGGCACGTAGATCAGGTGGTCGGCGTAGCGGACGACGGCCTCGTCGCCCTCCTCCGCGATCACGATGGTCCGCGCGCCGCGCGCCCGGACCTCCTGGATGTTGGAGACGACCTTGTCGTGCAGCATGCCCCGGCCCACCGGCGACGGCACCACGCAGATCACCGGGGTGCCCTTGTCGATCAGGGCGATCGGGCCGTGCTTCAGCTCGCCGGCGGCGAAGCCCTCGGCGTGCATGTACGCCAGCTCCTTGAGCTTGAGCGCACCCTCAAGGGCCACCGGGTAGCCGACGTGCCGGCCGATGAACAGCACGGTCGGCTCGGACTTCAACTCCCGGGCCAGCTCACGGACGGGGTCGATCCGGTCGAGCAGCTCACGCAGCTTGCCCGGGATCTCCTGCAACTGCGCGACCACCGCGCCCACCTCGTCGGCGAACTTGATCCCGCGTACCTGGGCCAGGTGCAGGCCGATCAGGTAGCAGGCGACGACCTGGGTGAGGAACGCCTTGGTGGAGGCGACGGCGATCTCCGGCCCCCCGTGGGTGTAGAGCACGGCGTCGGACTCGCGGGGGATGGTCGAGCCGTTGGTGTTGCAGATGGCCAGCACCCGGGCCTTCTGCTCCTTGGCGTGGCGCAGTGCCATCAGGGTGTCCATCGTTTCGCCGGACTGCGAGATCACCACGATCAGCGTGGACCGGTCGAGCACCGGGTCGCGGTAGCGGAACTCGCTGGCCAGCTCCACCTCGCACGGGATTCGCGTCCAGTGCTCGATGGCGTACTTGGCGACCATGCCGGCGTGGTACGCCGTGCCGCAGGCCACGATGAAGATCTTGTCGACGTCGCGCAGGTCCTGGTCGCTGAGGCGGACCTCGTCGAGGGCGATCTCGCCGGTTTCGGTGAGCCGGCCGAGCAGCGTGTCGGCGATGGCCTGCGGCTGCTCCTCGATCTCCTTGAGCATGAACCAGTCGTAGCCGCCCTTCTCCGCGGCCGAGGAGTCCCAGTCGATGTGGAAGTCCTTGCCGGCGGCGGGCTGGCCGTCGAAGTCGGTGATCTCGATGCTGTCCCCGGTGATCAGCACGATCTGGTCCTGGCCCAGCTCGACCGCTTCCCGGGTGTGCTCGATGAACGCGGCCACGTCGCTGGCCAGGTAGTTCTCCCCGTCGCCGCGTCCGACCACGAGGGGCGAGTTGCGTCGGGCGCCGACGACGGCGCCGGGCACGGCGGCGTCCACCGCGAGGAGGGTGAACGCGCCCTCCAGCCGCTGGCAGACCACCCGCATGCCGGCGGCGAGCAGTTGCGGGCTGTCCGCCTGGCCGGCGGCGCGCAGCTCGGCCAGCGCGGCGGAGAGCAGGTGGGCGGCGCACTCGGTGTCGGTGTCGCTGGTGAACTGGACGCCGTCGGCCTCCAGCTCGGCGCGGAGCTTGGCGAAGTTCTCGATGATGCCGTTGTGGATGACCGCGACCCGGCCGTCGGGGGCGACGTGCGGGTGGGCGTTGCGGTCGGTCGGGCCGCCGTGCGTGGCCCAGCGGGTGTGCCCGATGCCGGTCGTGCCGTCGCCGATGCCGATCGGGCTGGCCGCGCAGTCCTCGGGGTTGCTGGTGGCCCGCTCGGAGAGGACCTTTTCGAGGTTGGCCAGCTTGCCGGCCTTCTTCTCGATCAGCAGCTCGTCGTCGCAGACGATCGCGACGCCCGCCGAGTCGTAGCCGCGGTATTCCAACCGCCGCAGCCCGTCGAGCACGATGCCGAGAGCGGGGCGCGCGCCCGCGTATCCCACGATTCCACACATGGCCCGCAGCCTAACCCAGTTTCGCTCATCATGGGTGCTCGAAAGTCGGCTAATCAATCACCGGAACTGAGCGATCGGTGGTTGGACGGCCACAACGGGACGAGCGTCACCCGGGGGGTTCCCGTTTCACGCATGATCGACACGAGATCAGCGATATCGCGCTATCCGACCGTCTTGGGCTCAAGTGGTTGTTGCAACGGGGTGGATTCTCGTCAGGATGAGGAGTCATGCCGGGGCAGAGGTTGTCGTCCGCGGAGCGGGCGCAGATTGAG
>NZ_JAEVHM010000339.1 GCF_016802865.1 Micromonospora parastrephiae
CCGGAGGCGGTGCGGGGACGCGGACGAGCGGTTCCGTGCGGGACTTGCCGAATCCTGCTCGATGACCCCACCGACCGCCGCACCATCGGCGACGCCGAGCGGGGCCGCGTACGACCTCGACGCTCGGCGGAACGGGACGCCGGCCGGCCTGCGGCGCGTGTCGGCTTCTTCGGTCTCGTCGTCCAGCTCGTCGCAGATCCGGCCCGGCCCTCATTGTGTTGTGTGGGCGCGGGGGAGTGCGGGGGGAAGGGAGTGGGCTGGTGAGGGTTCTGGCGGCGATGTCGGGCGGGGTTGACTCGGCCGTGGCGGCGGCGCGTGCCGTGGCGGCCGGACATGACGTGACCGGTGTGCACCTGGCGCTGGCCCGCAACCCGCAGACCTACCGCACCGGGGCGCGCGGCTGCTGCACCCTGGAGGACTCCCGCGACGCCCGTCGAGCCGCCGACGTGATCGGCATCCCGTTCTACGTCTGGGACATGGCCGACCGGTTCCACGAGGACGTCGTGGACGACTTCGTGGCGGAGTACGCCGCGGGTCGTACGCCGAATCCCTGCCTGCGGTGCAACGAGAAGATCAAGTTCGCCGCGGTGCTGGACCGGGCGGTGGCCCTCGGCTTCGACGCGGTGGTCACCGGCCAC
Organism: Micromonospora parastrephiae; assembly: GCF_016802865.1. Classification (GTDB taxonomy): domain Bacteria; phylum Actinomycetota; class Actinomycetes; order Mycobacteriales; family Micromonosporaceae; genus Micromonospora; species Micromonospora parastrephiae. The sequence continues at coordinate 639 of NZ_JAEVHM010000339.1, forward strand.
CACGCCCGGCTCGGCCCGGACGGGTTGCTGCGACGCAGCGTCGACGTGGCGAAGGACCAATCGTACGTGCTGGCCGTGCTCACCCGCGAGCAGCTGGACCGGTCGATGTTCCCGCTCGGTGACTCCACCAAGGCGCAGGTCCGCGCGGAGGCCGCCGAGCGTGGCCTGGCGGTGGCCGACAAGCCGGACTCGCACGACATCTGCTTCATCGCCGACGGCGACACCCGGGGTTTCCTGGCCGGCCGGCTCGGCGAGGCGCCCGGCGACGTGGTGGACGCGAGCACCGGCGCGGTGGTGGGCAGCCACACCGGCGCGTACGCGTACACGGTGGGTCAGCGTCGTGGGCTGCACCTGGACCGGCCGGCCCCGGATGGGCGGCCGCGCTACGTGCTCTCCATCACGCCGAAGACCAACACGGTGACCGTCGGCCCGGCCGAGGCGTTGGAGGTGTCCGAGGTCCGCGCCGTTCGTCCGGTCTGGACCGGCGGCGCACGCCCGGACGCCCCGGTGGAGTGCGAGGTGCAGTTGCGGGCGCACGGCGACGTGGTGCCGGCCACCGTCGCCCTCGACGGCGACCTCCTGCACGCCGAGCTGCGCCGGCCGGTACGCGGTGTCGCCGCCGGTCAGGCCGTCGTGGCGTACCGGCCGGACCCGGCCGGCGACGTGGTCCTCGGTTCCGCCACCATCACCGGCTGAACGCACGGTCGCCGCGCGGCTCGCGCCCACACCGGGATAGCCTTCGGCCGTGACAGATCAGGCGTGGCCCTGGCCGGCCGGCGCGGCGACCGGAATTGGTTCGCTGCCCGGCACCGACATCGCCGAGGCCCAGAGGGTGGTCCTCGGTGAGCTTCCCGCGCTGCCCCACCTGCCCGAGTTGCCGGCCCGTGGTCCGGGCGCGGACCTGATCGGCCGCACGGCCGGGCTGCTGGTCGAGCTGCCCGTGGAGCTGTACACCGGTCGGTGGCGGGTCGCTCCCCGCCCGGGGCGGGACCTGCGTCGGGCCCGCGACCTGATGGAACGTGACCTGGACCAGCTCGCCGAGCAGGCCGAGGAGTACGCCGGCCCGATCAAGGTGCAGGCCGGTGGCCCGCTCACCCTGGCCGCCGCCCTGGAATTGCCGATCGGCGGCCGGCTGCTGCGCGACCCGGGCGCGGTCCGCGACCTGACCGGCTCGCTCGCCGAGGGTCTGCGCGCGCACGTGGCGGCGGTCGCGCGGCGCCTGCCCCGGGCTTCGGTGCTGCTCCAACTGGACGAACCGTCGCTGACGACCGTGCTGGCCGGGCGGGTGCCGACCGAGAGCGGGCTGGGCGCGTACCGGGCGGTGGAGTCGGCGGACGCGGCGGCGCTGCTGCGCACGGTCGTCGAGGCGGTCGGTGTGCCGACGGTGGTGCACTGCTGCGCACCGGAGGTGCCGCTGGAGTTGGTCCGCTCCACCGGCGCCGTCGCGGTGGCCCTCGACCTTGACCTGATCACCGAGCTGGACCCGCTGGGCGAGGCCATCGACGCGGGCCTCGGGTTGTTGGCCGGGGCCGCGCCGACCCAGCCGCCGCCGGCCGGTGGCGCACCGACCTCCGCACAGGTCGCCGATCGGGTACGTCAGCTCTGGGACCGCCTCGGTTTTCCTCGCCGGCAGCTCGCCGAGCAGGTGGTCGTCACGCCGGCCTGTGGCCTGGCCGGAGCAACCCCGCAGTACGCCCGGGCGGTGCTCGCGGCATGTCGGGACGCCGGCCGGCGGCTCACCGAGGACTGACGTTTTTCTGTCGTACCCGGTGGGCAGGATGGCGGTCATGATTGGACAACTACGTTCAGTGGTGATCGACTGCCCGGATCCACGGGCGCTGGCCGCGTTCTACGCCGAGCTGCTCGGCATTCCTCTGGCCGAGGGTGCCGACTCCGACGACGAGTGGGTGGTGTTGGGCGGCAAGCCCGGGCAACAGCCTCGGCTGGCGTTCCAGCGGGCGCTCAACCTGCGTCCGCCGGCCTGGCCGGATCCGGAGCGCCCGCAGCAGTTCCACATCGACGTGACGGTCGACGACATCGAGGCCGCCGAGAAGGCGGCGCTCGCGCTGGGCGCACGACGGCTGCCCGGTGAGGGTGAGGGCTTCCGGGTCTACGCGGATCCGGTCGGCCACCCGTTCTGTCTCTGCTGGGACTGAGCCGGCGGGCGTTCCTGGCGCGGCCGCCGGGCCGCAGCCGACAATGACGGCCGCGGCGATCACGACCGACGATCGGTCAGGAGGGTGGTCAGCTGGTGGGCAGGTGGCGCAGGCCGCGGATCTTCTGCCACAGGTCGGCGTCGCAGCGGCCGGCCCGGTCGGCGAAGTCGTCGGAGCTGATCCGGATCGGCTCGGTCAGGCTCAGGTAACTGTCGTGCTCGGTGCCGGGGTCCCAGTCCCGGGTGGGGATCCGGACGTGATCGTCCCGGTCGCTCTTGTCCTGACTGGTGATCTTCAGGACGTCGACGCCCCGGGAGTCGGCGCGCAGCACCAGACAGGGCCGCACCTTCGACCCGCTGCCGTCGGCGTCATGGCACGTCGGCCCACCAGATCTCGCCGGCCGCCGGAGTGCCGGCCGCCCCGTTCGGTGTCGCGGGAGCGGGGCTTGGCGGTCGGCCGATCGCCGTCGCGCGGGCGCGACGTGGCG
>NZ_JAEVHM010000034.1 GCF_016802865.1 Micromonospora parastrephiae
CCCGGGCGGGGGCTTCGGGGGTGTGGTGAAGGGCGCGGCGGGCGCGTCCGGCGTGGAGGCGGCGGAGGCCGAGGGCGCGGTCGTGCGGTCGGCGCCCTGCGGATCGGCGCACGCGGTCAGGGGCAGCAGGAGGAGCGCGGCGAGGCCGGCCGTCGTGCGGGTGGCGCGTGGGGAGAGGGGCACGGTGGTGGGACGTTCCAGCAGGTCGCGCGGTTCCCGTCCCGACCCGGCAAAGGGCGACGCCCGGGCAGTTGACCTGCCCGGGCGTCGCTGGATGGTGCGGGATCACTGGTCAGCTGATCCGGATCTTCATCGAGGTGCCGTCCTGCTCCAGAACCTTGATCTTGACACCGGTCGCGGGGAGCTTGACGCCGTGGTTCGGCAGCTCCTCGTAGAAGTACTTCTTGGTGTCGTCGAACAGCGGCTGCGCAGCCTCGCCGCGGATGTACTGCGGCTGGCTGTTGAGGTGCAGGGTGAACGAGTCGGCCTTCTTGAGGCTGAACGGCGCGTCGTAGACCTGGACGCGGGCCCGCCACGGCTGACCGGTCAGGTTGTAGATCGGCTCCGGGTGCGCGTCGATGTACAGGTTGCGACCCTCACCCGGGTGACCACCCGGGTTGGACGGCGACGCCGGGGCGGTGTTGTTGTCCGACCAGCGGGTGTTCCAGTACGAGATGAGCAGACCCTCCTGGTACGCGTAGTGGTCCACCCAGTCCGGGCGGGTGTTCGCGTAGCCGAAGAAGTACGGGCCGGTCTTCAGGTACTTGTCGTACGAGACGTACGACCGGTTGCCGGCGATGTAGTAGTTGTCGAACAGCCGGGTGTAGGTCGCCCCGACCACCTGGAACTTGTCGAGGGTCCAACCGGCGTCGGTCTCGGCGCCGTCGCTGAACACCGTCTGACCGTCGGCGGTCACGGTGATCGCGTCACCGAAGAAGCCGCCCTCGGAGACACCACCGTCGGTCACGTAGTGCAGGCGAACCTGCGCCACCTTCCCGGCGACCGAGGTCAGCGGGATGTTGATGTCCGCCCAGGCACCGTTGCTGGTGCCGTCGAGGGCCGGGCGGCCCGCGCCGTCCACGCCGATCGGCTGGCCGTTGACCGTGCCGTTCAGGTCGGCCCAGGTCTTGCCGCCGTCCGTCGAGGCCTCGAAGTAGAGGAAGTCGTAGTTGTCCTCGATGCTGTACTTGCCCTTGAGCGACAGCGCCGCCGAGGACTTACCGGTGAGGTCGAACGTCCTCGTCATCTTGCTGTCGAGGTTGTCGTCGTTACCGGAGAAGTACTGCTTCGAACCCTCGAACGGTGCGCCGTAGTTGAAGGTGTACTCCCGCTGGGGCAGGACCACCACGGCGGCCTGTGCCTTCTCCGAGTTGTACTCCTGCGGCCCGAGGTCCACCTTCTTGTCCTGGCCCGCGACCACGACCTTGTAGTCGAGCCAGCCGAGCTGGAGCTTGTTCCAGGCGCCGAGGTCGCCGCCCCGGTCGCCGACGGCCGGGTCGTTCTTGGCGCCGAGCCGGCTCTGGGCCATCAGGGTCCAGTGCTCGTTGTTGTTGTCGGCGGGTCCGTAGTCGTCCGGCAGGCCCAGGTCGTGGCCGTACTCGTGGTAGAAGACGCTGCGGCCACCGTTTTCCGGCTGGATCGTGTAGTCGCGGATCCAGACGCCGGTGTTGCCGATCTGGGTGCCACCGTTGCGGTTGTTCGGCGGGCCCACGGGCGAGCTGTTGAACGCCGACCAGCGGTGACTCCAGATGGCGTCCTCACCCTGCTGAGGGTCACCGTCGGCCTGGTCGCCGCCGGAGTGGACGATCTGGAAGTGGTCGATGTAGCCGTCCGACTCGTTGAAGTCGCCGTCACCGTCGAAGTCGAACCGGTCCCACTGGTCGAACGACTTCATCTCGGTGGCGATCTGCGCGTCCGTCCGGCCCTTGGCCTTCTGGTCGGCGACCCACTGGTTGGCGGCGTCGGCGACCAGGTTCCAGGTGTTCGAGCAGACGTTGTCGGCGCAGACGGCCCGGTCGTCCCGCGGGTCCACCGGCTGGCCGGGCAGCGGGTCGGCGATCGGGTCGTCGGACCGACCGTAGCGAGCCTCGTTGTACTTGACCTTGACCCAGTCGGTCACCTCACCGTCGACCGTGTAGCGACCCGAGGACTGCGCCTCGTAGTACTGCTTCAGCGACTCGTCGCCCGGGTTGGTGCCGAAGTAGATCTGGCGGAAGTGCTCCGGGCTGAAGTCCGGCTGCCAGATCGTGGAGTTGTCCACGGCCCGGTTGGGCTCGGGGATCTTGTTGTGCAGCGGCCCCTGGAAGGTCGTCGGCCCGGCGATGTCCGGGTTCATGTCCTTGTCCGGGTAGGACGGGTGCCGCTCGTCGCCGAACTCCGCCAGGATCACGAAGATCTTGTCGGTCCGCTCGCGCTTGAGCTCGACGTACTGGTCCCGCGTCTCACCGCGGGCGAAGGTCCGGGCGTTGGTGCCCGTGCCGTTCGTCTCGCCGACCTTGACGACCGTGCTGCCGTTGCGCTCGATCGGCTTGCTGCGACCGCTCAGCACGTCGCTGAGGCCCTGTTCACGCAGCTCGCGACGCTTGTCCTCGAGCTTGTCGGGGAGCTCATCCTTCAGCGCCTGCGGTTCGGCAGCGGCCGGTGCCGCTGCCGGCAGTTTGGGCTGAGGAGCCGCCGAGGCGGACGGGCCGAAAGCCAGGCCCGTTGCCGTCAGTGAGAGCCCGATCAGACCCACTGCGACTTTGCGCACGTGGTACCTCCGGTGTGAGGGAACCGGCCCAACGAGGGTGCGGACCGGCGGGAGATCGATCCCACTAGTGGGACCAATGGTGAACATAGACACTGCTGGGACGGGTGGGAAGATGCACGCGTCGATTTGTTGCAAGATTTTGTTGGGGACGCCTTTCGCCGTCACACACCGGCGCTTCATCTGCCAGGCTGGCAAGCGCGGGTCGTACGGGCGCCTTTGCAGCGACCAATTTCGATCAATTTGATCGGGCATACGACAGTGGGGCCGGAGGCGTCTCCGCCACCGGCCCCACCGTTACCGCTGTTGTCAGTTGCCGAACCGCGAAACCGTCACTTCTTCGCCGGGGTGACGAAGATCGTGGCGGACGAGTTGTCCCGCGCGGCCTTCTTGATGGTCAGCGAGACGCCGTAGTTCACGCCCTGGTCGCCCGGATTGCCGGTGCCCAGCACGATCGCGCCGCCGCTGAGCGTCACGCCGTAGAACTCCGGCGCCGGGCTACCGTCCGGGTGGGTGACCCGGGTGGTGTACGGCGCGTTGTTGCGCGACGGCACCACCACGGACGCGTCGTTGTCGCGGGCGTAGGGAGCACCGTCGCGCATCTCGATGCCGGGGTACCAGCCCTTGGCGTCGGTGAAGGACTTCACCGGCGCCTGCGCCTTGAACTTCGTGCAGTACGAGCTGTACGGCTCGTCCGCCGCCTCCAGGCACTCCGTGAAGGGGTACGTCTTCTGCAGCGTGAAGGCCGCGTTCGACGACTGCGGACGGCTGGGCAGGTTGTCCGTCACCGACGGGTCCTTCTCGGCCGCCGTGCCGGTGCGCCGGTACGGGTCGAAGTGCGAGTCCACGATGAGCAACCCACCCTTCGCACCGTAGCTGGGCAGCGCGGTCATCTGCCCGGTGACGTGGTTGACGTCGCCCAACGCGCTGTCCCGGTACCAGACCAGCATGCCCGGCGCGTTGTACGACATCCGGTCGACCTTCCACGCCTCGTGGGAGTAGATCGTGTCGTACGTGTACTTCAGGCCCTTGTCGAAGCCGTCGAAGTTGCGCCACTCCGCCAGGTAGAAGTGCGCGTGGTTTTCGGTGCCGCTGGAAACCGTCCAGCCCGCGCCGGTGGTGTCGACGAACGTGTCGACGGAGGTCGTCCAGCCGTTGGCGCCACCCTCGACGTCATCGCTCCAGGTGGTGGCGCGCCGCCGGTGACCGAGAAGTCGTCGACGAACCAGTTGCGCTCCTGGAACGCCTCGTCGGTGGCCTGGCGCAGCCGCAGCTGCACGGTTGTGCCGGCGTACGCCGACAGGTCGACGTAGTCGTGCCGCCAGCCGTTGGTGCTGCCGGTCAGGCCGTACTTCTTGCCGCCGAAGTCGTTCATCCGGCCGTTCGGGTCCGGGTAGCCGTCGGGCGTGGTGACCACGGCGCCGCCCTCGTCGTACACCTTCTGCTCGGTCCAGGACGCGCCGCCGTCGGTCGACAGTTCGACGAAGCCGTAGTCCCAGTCCTCCTCGATGATGTAGTTGTTCCACATCCAGAACTTCGCGTCCGCGGCCGCCGGCACGTCGACCGAGCGGCTGAGCTTGACGTCGGCCCACTCCTGGTCGTTGTTGCTGTGCCACATCTTCGTGCCGCTGTGCGGCGTGGCCAGCACGGTGACCTTGTCCGGCAGGTCGACCTTGATGCCGTCCTCGGAGTCGATCGGCGTACGCGAGGTCTGCCCGAGCTTCACCTCACGCGGGTTCGACCCGGGGCGGATGGTCAGCGGGTCGGCCCAGCCGAGCACCCACTTGTCCCAGATGCCCATGTGGGTCGGCAGCGCCTGGAAGATCTCGCCCGAGTGCGAGCCCGAGGCCATCAGGTCCCAGAAGTCCACGTCGGAGTCGGCGTTGCCGGAGGTGTCGTAGAGGTCCGGCAGGCCGAGGTCGTGACCGAACTCGTGGGCGAAGACGCCGACGCCGGCGTCCTCCGGCTGCACGATGTAGTTCGACACCTTCAGGTTGGTGCCCGGGATGCTGTAGCCACCCGGGACCGAGGAGGAGTGCGCCCAGACGGCGTACACACCCTCGTCACCGCCGCCGCGCGACTTGCCCTGCCCGGCGTGCACCAGCACGAGGTGGTCGATCACGCCGTCCGGCTCGTAGAGGTTGCCGTCACCGTCGCGGTCGGCCTGGTCCTCGATGTCGTAGTCGGCCCAGGGGAAGCTGGGGTCCTTCGCGGCGAGCGAGTCGATCGCGTCGGTCGCCAGCCGGCCCGCGCCGGCCGGGTTGTCCGGGTGGCCGTTCATCGACTGCTCGCGGCCGGGGACCCAGTTGCCGTCCTCGTCCTGCGTGCAGCGGTTGGCGGCGTACCAGCCCTCCGAGTGCGGCACCGTGATCCACGGGCTGGCCTGCCCGTCCACGGTGTACGCGTTCTTGGACATCTCCAGGTACATGTTGTGCATGGTGCGACCGGAGATGTCGACACCCTTCCGGCCGTCCGGGCCCTTCAGGTCCGTACGGACCCGCTCGGTGATGCCCTTCTTGCTGTAGAGCATCTTGTTGTAGTGCGACGGCGAGAAGTCCGGCACCCACATCGAGTTGTTGTCCTCGTGCGGCAGCGTCGCCGGGTTCGGGATGTTGTTGTGCTTCGGTCCGTTCTGCACGGTGCCCGGCACGCAGGTGCGGTCCTCGAACACCGTCTTCGGGACCATCACGTCCGTGAAGTCGTCGTTCGCCTTGTCGTTGAACTCGACCAGCAGCGTCAACAGCTTCGCCGTCTGCGTGGTCGGCGCCTGCTTGATTTTGCGGGGGTTCTTGCCGGTCTGGATCGACTTGGCTTCGATCTTGGCCAGCTGCTTGGCGGTGACCGGGTTGCCCCGCGCGTGCTTCTGGTCGAACTCGCGCGCGGCGTCCACGGCGGGCGTGTAGACGCCGCCCTTGCCCTTCACCTCGCGGCCGGTGGTGTCCGGCTGCACCTCGGGCTCGGCGTAGTTGATGTAGTACTCGTCGGCGCCGATCACCGCCCGGGGGGTGCCGGATGCCGACTGGGCCGCCGCGCTGCCACTCACGGTCAGTGAGGTGGCCGCGAGGGCGATGGCGGGTAACGCGACGAGTAGTCGTCGACGCGACCCCGGATGGGAGCTTCTGTTCATGCCACTCCGTTCTCGGCATGGGCGGAGGAAGTCGGCCGGTCCCGACGCGCGGTGAGGGCGCGCCGACACCACCCGACGCGCGTGAAACTAAATGAGAAACAAGCCAAACGGCGGGATCGTGATCGATGCGTTATCTGCGCAGGCAGCACGGATAACCCATGTCCGAGATCGGGTGGGAGCGCTTCCGGTCGTACCTCCACAAAAGACGACGGTGGGTGGCGGTCCGTCCGGACCGCCACCCACCGACGGGGTACGCCTGCCGTCAGTCCTCGTCGGACTTCGCGCCGCTCATCCCGGAGGAGATCAGCTCCATCACCGACGAGTCCTGCAACGTGGTCACGTCGCCCAGCGACCGGTTCTCCGCCACGTCCCGCAGCAACCGGCGCATGATCTTGCCTGAGCGGGTCTTCGGCAGCTCCGGCACCAGCATGATCTGCCGCGGCTTGGCGATCGGACCGAGCGTCTTCGACACGTGGTTGCGCAGGTCCGCGATGAGCTGCTCACCCGCCTCGCCGGCGATGTCCGTGCTGCCCCGCGGAATGGCGAACGCGACGATCGCCTGCCCGGTCGTCGGGTCGGTCGCGCCCACCACCGCCGCCTCGGCCACCGACGGATGCGACACCAGCGCCGACTCCACCTCCGTGGTGGAGATGTTGTGCCCGGACACCAACATCACGTCGTCCACCCGGCCGAGCAGCCAGATGTGCCCGTCGTCGTCCTTCTTCGCCCCGTCACCGGCGAAGTACATCCCCTCGAACCGTGACCAGTACGTCTCGATGAACCGGTTGTCGTCACCCCAGATGGTGCGCAGCATCGACGGCCACGGCTCGCGCAGCACCAGGTAACCGCCACCGCCGTTCGGCACCGACTGACCCTGGTCGTCCACCACGTCGGCCACGATGCCCGGCAGCGGGGCCATCGCCGAACCCGGCTTCGCCGCGGTCACCCCGGGCAGCGGCGAGATCATGATGGAGCCCGTCTCGGTCTGCCACCAGGTGTCCACGACGGGCAGCTCACCCCGACCGACGTGCTGCCGATACCACATCCACGCCTCCGGGTTGATCGGCTCACCGACGCTGCCCAGCAGACGCAGCGACGACAGGTCGAAGCCGGCCGGAATGTCCTCGCCCCACTTCATCATTGTCCGGATCAGGGTGGGAGCGGTGTAGAGGATGCTCACCCCGTACCTGTCGACGATCTCCCAGAACCGACCCTTGTGGGGAGTGTCCGGGGTGCCCTCGTACATCACCTGGGTGGCGCCGTTGGAGAGCGGGCCGTACACGATGTAGGAGTGCCCGGTGACCCAGCCGATGTCGGCGGTGCACCAGTAGACGTCCGTCTCCGGCTTCAGGTCGAAGACCGCGTGCGTCGTGTACGACGCCTGCGTGAGGTAGCCGCCGGTGGTGTGCAGGATGCCCTTCGGCCGGGCCGTCGTGCCGCTGGTGTACAGGATGAACAGCGGGTGCTCGGCGTCGAACGGCTGCGCGGTGTGCTCCGCCGACGCGGTCTCCACCGTCTCGTGCCACCAGAGGTCCTTCTCCGACCAGGCAACCTCCTCACCGGTGCGGCGAACCACCAGCACGTGCTCCACGGACGGGCAGTTCGCCACCGCCTCGTCCACGGTCGGCTTCAACGCCGACGGCTTGCCCCGTCGGTAACCACCGTCCGCCGTGATCACGACCTTGGCGCTGGCGTCCTGGATCCGGTTGCTCAGCGAGTCGGCGGAGAACCCGCCGAAGACCACACTGTGCGCCGCGCCGATCCGGGCACACGCCAGCATCGCCACCGCCGCCTCGGGAATCATCGGCAGGTAGATCGCCACCCGGTCGCCTGCGGTGACCCCCAGGTCGGTCAACGCGTTCGCCGCCCGGCAGGTCAGCTCGTGCAGGTCCGCGTACGTGATGGTCCGGGTGTCACCCGGCTCGCCCTCCCAGTGGATCGCGACCTTGTCGCCGCGGCCCGCCTCGACGTGCCGGTCCAGGCAGTTGTACGCCACGTTGAGCTGCCCACCGACGAACCACTTCGCGAACGGCGGGTTCGACCAGTCGAGCACCTCGTCCCACTTCTTCGACCACGCCAGCCGGTCGGCCTGCTTCGCCCAGAACGCGAGCCGGTCGGCATCGGCCTCGGCGTACGCGTCGACGGTGACGTTCGCGTGCGCGGCGAGCTCGGCCGGCGGGGGGAACTGGCGCGTCTCGTTCAGCAGATTGGCCAATGCCTCGCTCATGCCGTGACTCCTCGTCCTCAGGGTGACCTGCGTCTCGTGGGCACGAGGGTAGTCGTGGGCTTCCCGGCCGGCGACCGCCGCCCACTCCGTCGCGCCGAGTGGCCACCGCCACGCGCTCGACGGCCCGTCCCGCCCCGATCGCCCGTCCCGCCCGCTGTGCCCCGATCGCCCGTCGCGCCTTGATCGCCCGTCGCGCCTTGATCGACGCGGGTTCGGCGAAATCGCGGTATCCGGGTCGGTGGGACACACCGACGTCGCCGAACTCGTGTTGACCTTGCCGCGACGGTGCCGGCTGACCGGGTCCCCGCCGAGCGGGACGCCGGGCCGGACCGGTGGTCCGGGTCGCGCTGCCGCCGGGTGCGGCCCATCACGCCGGATCGGGTCGCTAGCGTGGCGGGGTGACCACCGATCCGCTCGCCCCGCTGCTCGCGCTCGCCGACATCACCGCCGCCGTCGAGCAGGCCCGCGAGCGCTTCGACCGGGCGCTCGGGCACCGTGCGCTACGCCGCAACGGCGGCCAGGTCGCGGCCGAGGTCAGCCTGCGCTCCGCGGTGGCCAGCGCCGCTCTCGAAGGGGCCGTGCACGAGCGTGAGGAGGTCCGGGCGGGCACCGTCACCGATCCGGTGCTCCAGGGGGCGCTGCGGGTCGCCGGGGCGCTGCCCGGGCTGAGCGAACTGTGGCCCAAGGCCCCCCGGCAGGCCCTCGCCAAGCTGCACGTACTCGCCGCCCGCGACCTCGTGCCGGAGGCCGAGCTGGGCCGTCCGGTGGCCGACCCGGTGGTCGCCGCCCGGCTGGACGGGCTCGCCGGCCTGGTGGCCGGCGGCACGAAGGTCTCCCCGCTGGTGCTCGCCGCCGTCGTGCACGGGGAACTGCTGAACCTGCGCCCGTTCGCCGGCCCGTCCGGCGTGGTGGCCCGCGGTGCCGCCCGCCTGGTGCTGCTCTCCAGCGGCCTCGACCCGCGCGGCCTGCTCGGCGTCGACGTCGGTCACCGCGAGCGGGAACCGGAGTACGTCGGCTCCGCCGGCGCGTTCGCCACCGGCACCCCCGACGGGTTGCGCTCCTGGCTGCGCCATTACATGGCAGCCGTCGAGGTCGGCACCGACCAGCTAACCGCCATCGGCGAAGAAATCCTCGCCGCCTGAACGGTGCCCGCCGCCCGAGGCGGCGCCCGCCCGCCGCCGAAAGCGTCGATCATGGAGTTGTGGTGGCTGACAAAAGGCGCGAAACCGGTGAAGGTGCCCACCACAATTCCATGATCGACCCGAGGGGGTGTGGGGCGTCAGGCTGTTGTTGTGGTGGCGCGGGTGCGACGGTGGCGGCCGTACCAGGCGATACCGATTGCCACGCCCACACCGACGCCCAGTGCCGCTGCGGCCACCGGGACGGCGGGCCGCTCCCGCAGCCGGCGGCCCAGCGGGATCGGGTGCCGAAACTCCAGCACCGGCCACGCGTTCTCCGAGGCCAGCTTGCGTAGCTGCCGATCCGGGTTGACCACGCTCGGGTGCCCCACGCACTCCAGCAGCGGGCGATCACTGTACGAGTCGGAGTAGGCGTACGAGTCGGCCAGGTCGTAGTCCCGGGCGGCGGCCAACTCGGTGACCGCCTCGACCTTGCTCGGACCTGCCGCGTAGAACTCGACCTCGCCGCTGTACCGGCCGTCGCGCACCGTCATGCGCGTGGCGATCACGTCGGTCACCCCGAGCAGCTCGCCGATCGGCCGGACCATCTCCTCGCCGGACGCGGAGACCAGCACGACGTCCCGACCGGCAGCCTGGTGCTCCTCGATCAGGGCGGCGGCCTCGGCGTACACGTAAGGGTTGATCAGCTCGTGCAGTGTCTCCGCGACGATCTGGCGGACCTGCTCCACCTGCCAGCCCTTGCAGAGCGCAGCCAGGTAGTCCCGTGTTCGGGCCATGGTCTGCTCGTCGGTGCCGCCCAGCCGGAACATCAGCTGCGCGTACGCCGACTTGACCACGTCACGCCGGGTGATCAGCCCGTCCCGGTAGAACGGCCGACCGAACGCCAGGGCGCTCGACTTGGCGATGACGGTCTTGTCCAGATCGAAGAAAGCGGCACTTCGGCCCACGGCGCGAAAGTCTAGCCGGATGGTCTATCGTCGGCGGGTGCCCGGGGTCACGCCACCCCTCAGACCTGCGGGCCGGCACCGCCATCTCCGCTCCGCGTGATCACGCTCACACTGCGCGAGGATATTTTCGCAGTGAGTGGAGACGGCACCACTCGACGTGACGGGCCCGCTCAGGCAGACTTGTCGGTACGACGAGCTTTCACATCCTCGAAAACTGACAGACCCTCGGCGGTTGCACCCCCCGTGACCGCTGAGTGGTTCGGCTCGACCCCCCCGGAGCCGAACCTTCGACGACCCCCGTCTCCCCCCGACGGGGGTCGTCCCTTTTCCGTGGGAGCGCGCCACCGCAGGCCACAGCTCGCTGTTCCGCCCGTCGCCGCCGATGGTCCGCGCCCGGGGCCAGCGGAGCAGGCCGGGCGGTGGCCCGCTCGCCAGGGGGCGGGTCGACGGCGCGGGGTGTCGAGACGGCACGCGCCTGCGCTATTCAGCTTCCGGCTGTTGCCAGGTGATGCCGAATACGCACTCGGCATCACCTGGCGACTTTGCCGGGATCGTGGCCCACACCCCTCGACCTCTACCGGAGCATCGGGATGGTCGGCGGGATCCGGACTTCTGATCGGGCCTACTGATTGAGAACCGCCGACTGGCCTGGCCTAGACGTCCCGCACGAGCCGCACGCAGCTGTAGGCGACATACCCGAAACATCCCAGGCAGTCTGGGTGGACCTGGATCCACTTGTTGCCTCCACCGCAGGCCGTGTAGGAGCCGCCAGAGACATTGGAGCAGGCTGAGGGGGCCCAGGTGCCGGAGCGGAGGATCCCATCGGTCGGGTGGTTCGTGCCTGCGCCCAGGCGGATGTTGATGTTGCCCATGCCGGCCTTGGGCGTTACCGAACAGGACGCTGCGGCCTGTTGAGCGGATCCGCTCGGTGCGGCGGCGTGCCCCGGCGAGGCCATCGCCAACAGGATTGTTGCGATGACCAGGACGACGGTTGTCGACCGCTTGATCCCCGTTAGGACGTGCATGCCTTTCCCCTTCGAGTTGTGATCGCGAATTTTCCCGGATTGACATCGTCTCATCTCGATACAACGCGGCATTAGGTAAATGTCACATCCGCGACAAGGGGTAGTTTTTGGCAGATCAATTTATTGTCGATCATTAGCCTGGCGGGCCCCGACGGCGACTCCCGGATGTGTCATGAAAGATGCGCGTCTTATGGGCGCAGCGCGCAGGACGCACGAGCGGGGCCAGGCTGCCAGGCAACAAGAAGGCGGCGCGAGAGCGGTTCCGCGCGGTAATCCTCGGTCCCGTCTCGACACAAGCCAGGGTGAGAGTCGCCGAGGCAATGGGGGTTCGGGTGGGTCCACCGGAGAAGCGGGACGAGGACTGGTTCACCAGTCTCTACGCCGCCGAGTACGCGCACATCGTGAGGTACGGCCTGCGTCGACTCGCTGACGGCGATGCCTCGGCGGAGCTCGCCCAGGAGGTGTTCGTCGTCGCCTGGCGGCGCCGCCGCGAGGTGCCGGACCGCAGCCTGCCCTGGCTGTACGGGGTGGCCCGGCGCCTGCTGGCGAACCAGTGGCGGTCCCGACGTGCCGCCCCGGACGTCCTGCCGATCACCGACGCCGACCTGGCGCGGGTGGCGCACCCGTCCGGTGCCGACTCCACCGTGGGGGTCGCCGACGTCCGGGCGGCCCTGGCGACCCTCAACGACGTGGATCAGGAGATCCTCCGGCTGATCGGTTGGGAGGAGCTGACGGTCTCCGAGGCGGCCCAGGTACTCGGCTGTACCCGCGCGACGGCGGCGGTGCGTCTGCATCGTGCCCGCCGCCGCCTCACCGAAGCGATGTCAGACCAGCCTGTCCGGCCCCAGCGTCCGGTGTTGGCGAGCATGCGAGAGGACCTGTGATGTTCGGAGCAGAGCGAACCCGAACCCTCCTCGGCCCGGTCGACCCGGCCCGGGACACCGCCGTGGCGCCACCCCTGGTTTCTGCGCGCGACCTGATCGACCGTGCCGGCACCGCGGGGTTGGCCGCCGGTCGTCGCCGCGTACGCCCGACCCGTCGGCTGGTCCTGACGGCCGGGACGTTGGCGGTCGCGGCCGGCGCCGTGGCGGTCTTCCAGCCGATCGACGGGGTCAACCCGGAGACGGGGGACCTGCACGAGGCCGCGCAAGGATCGGTGCTCGTGCCGGTCGCGTACCAGTTCGGCTCGGACGCGCCGGCGGCCGGCCCGCACCTGCGCGCCCTCGCCGGCAAGCTCGTCGACGCGGAGTACGACAACCGGGGCGGTCGCTACATGTATCACCACACCAAGCTGTGGGGCGACCCGGTGATGACCTCCGACGACGGCCGCTTTCACGTCGCCTTCGCCGACGAGACCAGGACCTGGCGAGCCGCCGACGGGACCGGGAACCAGACCAGCGTTCAACTGGAACCGCAGTACCCGGACCAGGAGTCCCGGGACTACTGGCGACGCAATCTCAGGAAAGGCCCCGTGGTCGGCGGGACCCCCGCACCCGCCACCATTCCGCTGCCGCCCGTGGAACTCACGCCACCGCGTGCTGATCGGTCGCAGTTACGCGAACTGTTGAAGACCGGGTACGGCGCGGGCGCGGTGAGCAAGGAGGTCAGCAGGATCTACGGGGACTTCGTGGTGCCGCGGCGGACTCGCGGCGAGATCCTGCGGGTCCTCGCCGACGTTCCCGGCTTCCGCTGGCGAGGGCAGGTGACCGACCGCGTTGGACGCAAGGGTGTCGCGGTCACCTTCGACGACCGCGAGCACGACGCGCAGTCTCTGCTGATCTTCGATCCACAGACGGGTGGGCTGCTCGCCCACGAGCAGTTGACGCTCGCACCCGTGCGGATGAGCTCGTACCAGGTGATCCTCGATACCGCCTGGACCGACCGGCTCGGCTGACCGCCGACAGCGGGGCCGCTCCCTCGGGAGCGGCCCCGCTGCGTTCCAGGCCGGCCGGAGCGTCGTCCGACATGCTCCGCGCATAGCAGATCAACTGTCCCGGCGGGCGTTGTCCACAGCCCGCGAAGTTGTCCACAGGCGGGGCGGTCGGGGCGGTTCCCGGGGCGGATTCCGAGCAGGGTCGGCGGCACAACCGAGCCCGACCGCTGGAGGCCGCGATGCCACCCCGTACCTCCGTTCCACCGCCGATCCGCCGGCTTCCGCTGCTCGTCACCGGTGACGACGACCTGCTCGACGACCTGCTTAGGCTCGCCGCCGCGGGCGGCACCGAGGTGGAACTCGCCGCCGATCCGGCGGCTGCCCGTACCCGCTGGCTTCCCGCGCCGCTGGTCCTGCTCGGTGCCGATCAGGCACAGCCGTGTCTGCGGGCGCGGCTGCCACATCGGCCCCGGCTGGTGCTGGTCGGCCGGGCCGGTCAGCTCGACCCGGGCTGGCAGGTCGCCGAGCTGATCGGGGCCGAGCATGTCGCCACGCTGCCGACTGCGGAGCCGTGGCTGGTGGATCGGTTCGCCGAGCAGGACCCCGGCCGCTCGGACGGCTCCGGCGCCCGGATCGTCGCGCTGCTCGGTGGGCGCGGCGGTGCCGGCGCGAGTGTGCTCGCCGGTGGGCTGGCCGTGACCGCCGCGCGGGCGCGGCTGCGCACCCTGCTGGTCGACGCCGATCCGCTCGGCGGTGGCCTCGACCTCGTACTCGGTTGGGAGCAGCTGGAAGGGCTGCGCTGGCCGTCGCTCAGCGGTGCCGACGGACGGGTCGATGCCCCGGCGCTGGTCCGGGCACTGCCCAGCCGGGGTGACCTGGTGGTGCTCTCCTGGGATCGCGGTGACCTGCTGGCGTTGCCCGCGTCGGCGATGGCGGCGACCGTCGACGCCGCTCGACGGGGCCGGGACTTCGTGGTGATAGACCTGCCCCGGCAGTTGGACGACGCGGCCGTGGTCGCGTTGCAGGCAGCTGATCAGGCGTACGTCGTCGTACCGGCGGAGCTGCGCGCCACCGCGGCTGCCGCCCGGGTGGTGGCCGCCGCCGCACCGCACTGCGCCGCGCTCTCGGTGGTGGTGCGCGGGCCCGCCCCGGGCCGGTTACGCGCCACCGAGGTGGCGCGGGCGCTCGGGCTTCCCCTCGCCGGCGACGCTGCGCCCCGAGCCGGGGCTGTGCCGAGGGCTGGAACGGGGCGAGGCGCCGGCCGCCGCCGGGAAGGGCCGCTGGCGGCGCTCTGCCAGCGGATCGTCGCCGACCTCACCGGCGTACCCGCGACAGGTGCGGCATGACGGGCCGGCCGGAGGACGCGACCCTCGCCGCCCGGGTGCGGCAGCGCATCGCCGGTGCCACCACCCCGGTCACGTCCGCGGCGATCGTCTCCGCCGTACGCGCGGAACCCGCCGCCGCCGTGCTCGGCGACACCGCCGTGCTGCGCATCGCGGACCGGGTGCACGACGACCTCGTCGGCGCCGGGCCGCTGGCACCGCTGCTGGCCGACCCGGAGGTGACCGACGTACTGGTCAACGGCGTCCGGGTGTGGGTCGATCGGGGAGCGGGACTGCATCAGGTCCCGGTGCCGATGGGCACGGTGGAGGATGTCCGCCGGTTGGCGCAGCGGCTGATCGCCACCGCCGGACGGCGGCTCGACGACGGCTCCCCGTACGCGGACGCCCGGCTCGCCGACGGCACCCGGCTGCACGCCGTGCTGCCGCCGGTGGCGACCGAGGGGCCCTACCTGTCGCTGCGCACCTTCCGGCACCGGCCGTTCAGCCTCGACGAGTTGGTGCGTCAGGGGACGGTCCCGCGACCGGTGGCACCCGTGCTCGCCGCCGTCGTCGCCGCCCGGCTGGCGTACCTGGTCACCGGTGGCACCGGGTCAGGAAAGACGACCCTGCTCAACACGCTGCTCGGTCTGGTGCCGGCGACCGAACGGATCGTGCTGGTGGAGGATGCCGCCGAGCTGCGTCCGGGGCATCCGCACGTGGTGGGGCTCCAGGCGCGTACCGCCAATGTGGAGGGCTCGGGCGTGGTCAACCTCGCTGACCTGGTCCGACAGGCGCTGCGGATGCGCCCGGACCGGTTGGTGGTCGGTGAGTGCCGGGGCGGCGAGGTGGTCGACCTGCTGGCCGCGCTCAACACCGGCCATGACGGGGGCGCCGGCACGCTGCACGCCAACACGCCGTCCGACGTACCGGCGCGGCTGGAGGCGCTCGGCATGCTGGGCGGGCTGCCTCGCGCCGCGCTGCACGCCCAGGTGATCGCCGCGTTGCAGGTCCTCTTCCAGGTACGACGTGGCGACCGGGGACGGGTCCTCGAGTCGATCTGCCTGCTGCTTCCGGAGGGGCCGGATCGGCTGGTCACCGTGGTGCCCGCGTGGGTGCGTGGTCGTGGCCTGGGGCAGGCCGCGCGTGCGCTGGGGGCGCTGTTGCGCGAGCGTGGCGTGGCGGTGCCGCCGATCCTCGGTGAGCCGTGGCCCGGATCGGCGGGTCCGGCATGACGGGCGGATCGATGCTGGTGTCGGTGTTGCTCCTGGGTGCCGCGGTCCTGGTGGCGTGGCCCGTACGGACCATCCGGGCCCGCCGCCGTCGGGTGCTGGCCGCCGGCCGTGGCGCCGCCGGTGG
Organism: Micromonospora parastrephiae; assembly: GCF_016802865.1. Taxonomy (GTDB): domain Bacteria; phylum Actinomycetota; class Actinomycetes; order Mycobacteriales; family Micromonosporaceae; genus Micromonospora; species Micromonospora parastrephiae. The sequence continues at coordinate 15,763 of NZ_JAEVHM010000034.1, forward strand.
TGATCCGGACGAGGCCCTGGTGCAGTGGGTCAGGGACCTGGGTCGCACACTCGACGGGCCCGCTGACCCGTCAACCTCGGGTCGCCCGGCCGCCGTTTCGCAGCGCCCGCCGTCGGCAGCGGATTCCGGTGGCGGCCAGGCGCTGGCCGCCCGGCCCAGCCGGGACATCGGCGCCCCGGGCTGGTTGGGGGCGGCGGGCGGATCGCTGGGTTCCACGCGTCCGGCAGGCCCGGCACGTCCGCCGACCCGCCGGGATCCGCGCCGCCCGGCCGGCACCACCGGACCCGGGGCGGTGACCCTGGTCGCAGAACCGGTTGCCGGCATCCCCGTCGCCGGGTCGACGTCCGCCGCCGATGGTCGCCGGGCCGTGGACGCGGACGGTCAGGGCCGCAGCGCGGGTGCCCGGGCAACGGATCCTCGCGCCGATGTGGATCGCCGCGACCAAGGGTTTGCCGGCCCCGATGACTGGCCGCATGGCAGGTCGAGGACGGGTGTCGCGGTGCGCGGTGCGCGGCCGGCGCGCGTACTGCTGCTGGTCGGCCTGGTGGGAGCCGGTGTCGGTGCCGTGATCGCCGGCCCGGTCGCCGGGGTCGCAATGGGTGGGTACGGCACGCTGGTCGTGCGGGGCCTGTTGCGCCAGCGAGCGAACCGGCGCGCCGAGCGGGTCCGGCGGCGTGGGTTGGACCACCTCTGCGGTCTCGCCGCTGATCTGCGGGCGGGCCTGCCCGTGCCGCCGGTCATCGAGATCGCCTCCACCAGCGGGTCGGATCGGCTCCGCCAGCTGACCTCGGCTGCGGTGCGGCTGGCGGACCGGACGGGCGCGCCGTTGGCGGAACTCGTCGAGCGGATCGAGGCGGACGCGCGGGCAACCGACCGAGGGCTGGCCGCCGCCGCGGCGCAGGCGGCCGGCGCGCGGGCCACCGCCTGGCTGTTGGCGGCCCTGCCGGTCGGCGGGATCGGGCTCGGGTACGGGATCGGCGTTGATCCCGTGGCGGTGCTCCTGCACAGCACGGTCGGCGGGGTGTGCGCTGTCCTCGCGATCGCCCTGCAGGTCGTCGGCCTGCTCTGGGCGGAGCGGCTGGGAGCGACGCAGGGGCGGGCCGCCTGATGTCCCCGGTGGTGCTCGTGGCCATCGGTCTGGTGGTCGCCGCCCTGTTCACCGCGCCGCTGCGGCTGCGCGTGCCGACGATCCGGCGCAGGCCGGAGACCCGGCGCAGCCCGGCGTCCGAGCGCGGTCCGGAAAGCCAGGACCGGCCCGCGATCCGGCGCGGATCGGCGAGCGAGCGTCGGCCGGCGATTCAGCGCGGTCCGGAGAGCGAGCGCCGGCCGGCGCTCGAGCGTGAACCGGAAAGCCAACGCGGACCAGCCCGCTTCCGTCGACCGGACGCGATCCGGCTCGCCGCAGGCCTGGGCGGGCTCGCCGTCGCCGTGGTCGTCGAAGGGTGGTTCGGGCTGCTCGGCGGGGTCCTGGCCGCGTTGCTGCTGGACGTGCTGCTGCGGCGGATCGAGGCGCCGGCCGTCCGCGAACGTCGGCTTCGGGAGGCCGCCGACCTGCCGCTCGCCGCCGACCTGTTGGCCGCGGCGATGCGGGCGGGCGCCCCGGTGGACCGTTCGGTGCTGGCCGTCGCGGAGGCGCTGGACGGGCCGCTCACAGGGCGGTTGGCCCGGGTCGGCCGCACCCGTGCTGGCTCGGCGGCGGCCGGCGGAGGCGGTGGGCCGCGCTGGACGGGGTGCCGGGTGCGGAGCGGTTAGCGGCGGCCGCCTTGCGCTCGGCCAACAGTGGTGCCGCCCTGGCCGGTGCGCTGACCCGACTCGCTGACGACCTGCGTGCCGACCGGGCCACCGCCGCCGAGGCGTCGGCCCGCCGGGCGGGCGTGCTCATCGTGCTGCCGCTGGGGCTCTGCTTCCTGCCGGCGTTCATTCTCGCCGGCCTGGTGCCGGTGATCGTCGCCGTTCTCGGCGACGTGCTCTGACCCATCGAGAAGGGAAACAGCCATGCGCAAACTCATCGCCCGCCTGCGCGGTGACGCCGGAATGAACACGGCCGAGTACGCCGTCGGCACGCTCGCCGCGGTCGCGTTCGCCGGGATCCTGTTGAAGGTGTTGACCTCCGGCAACGTCCAGTCGGCGCTGACCGCCGTCATCGACCGGGCGCTGAAGTGATCGGGCGCCGGCAGGCCGACCGTGATCGGAGGTCCGGCACTTCTGGGCGGGCGGCTCATGGTGGTGGGCGGAGCTTCCGCACTGCCGCACGGGTCGCCGGCGGGGACCGGGGGTCGTTCACCGCCGAACTGGCGGCCGGCCTGCCGGCGCTGCTCCTGCTCCTGCTGGCCGGCCTGACCGCGGTGAACGCCGTCAGCACCCAGGCGAGCTGCCTGCACGCGGCCCGGGAGGCGGCGCTCGCCGCTCCCGGGGCGCGGACGGCAGCGCGGAAGGTGGGCGCTCGGGACCGCCGGGGGCGGAGGTATCGGTCTCGGTCGACGGCGACCGGGTGCAGGCGACGGTACGCGCGCCCGTCCGGACGCTGGGCGGCCGGCTACCGCGGATCACCGTGTCCGCCACCGCTGTCGCGGCAGTGGAACCGGGCGTCGGCGGAGGAGTTGGTAGTGCGACGAACTGATGGATGGCCGGCTGGCTTGGGCCACCGGCCGAACGCCGAGCGACTCGATGATGGTCGGCTGGCGGCGGAGCGAGGGGGCGCGACTGTCCTGCTGCTGGCGATCGGGCTGGTTCTCGTGCTGTTCGGGACGTTCGGCGCCGCCATCGCCGCAGCCGGGATGGCAGGTCAGCGGGCGGCGGTGGCGGCCGATCTCAGCGCGCTGGCCGGGGCCGCCCGGGCGCTCGACGGCGAAGCGGTGGCCTGTACGTCCGCTGTCGACATCGCCGGCCGCAACGGTGGTCGTCTGGTCGGGTGTCGCCTCGACGGGCTGGACGTGTTGGTGACCGTCGAGGTGGCGTTCACGCCACTACCCGGACTGTCCCGGGTCGCGGCGTCGACGGCCCGCGCCGGCCCACTGCGTGGCTGAGCGGGCGGCCGATCCCGCCAGGTCACCATGCGCACCACCCCGTCGCGGCGAACTACCCGACTCGAAGGCCACCCGAAGGGCAGCTCCGCGCTTCCGAGCGCGCTCGGTCACCCGGCGTGATCTCGCGAACGCGGGCAAGAACTACCAGGCGATTCTGCGCTACTACTACAGCGACGTGGTCATTCCTGACCCCACGCGCCAACCGCGCCGCCCACCGCTGATCTGCGGCGGGCGGCGCGTTCGCGGCTGAACGAGGCGAACGCCGGGCGGGTCAGCGTGCCTGGAGCGCGTCGAGCGCGACGGCCATCGCGATGACGAGGCGGCGGTCGAACTGCGGGTTCTGCACCTCGACGACGTACTTGTCGCGCAGGCCCCACTTCTTCACCACCGTGAAGGCCGGCTGGCCGTTGGCGGTGAAGTCGAAGTGGTACGGCAGCCAGGACAGCGAGTCGACGAACCGACGCAGCAGCGCCACCGGCAGGCTGCGCTCCTGACCCGTCACCTGGGGCAGGCCGGTCTGCTCGACGTGCCAGGTGGATCGGAGCAGCGACTGGGCGAAGTCCTTGCGGAACAGGCCGATCGGGTTGCCGGCCGCGTCGGTGACGTCGTACGTGGCGCCGATGTCGAGGCGCTGCCGGGCCTTGAAGCCGAGCAGAGGCTGCTGCTTGGAGTCGTCCGTGTAGATCGTGACCTGCTCCTTGAAGGCGAGCCGCTTCTGCTGCGCGAACGCCAACAGTTCACCCTCGGTGCCGTCCGGGGAGACCGCCCGGACCTCGTACTGGTTGACCATCATCCGCAGCCGCTGGCGGACGTGGAACTGGTGCTGGCTCTGCAAGTTGTCGAGCTGCATCTGATCTCCTCAAGGGGGATGGTGCGCCGGAGTCTCGCACAGCCCGACAACTATCGCGGGCCCGCGCCCCGGGCGCTCCCATCCCCGATCACCCCGGCCTGTCCCGGTCGATCCTCGCAGAGGTCAGCGGCCCTCTGCGGTCGCGACGCGTAGTGCCCAGCTGTTGAGGACCTGGTGGATGCCGCGCAGCCGTTCGTTGATCTGTTCCAGTCGTTCGGCCTGGGCCAGTGCGGCCAACGCGGATCCGAGCGCGATCTGCTGGTCGAGGGTGAGTTTTTCCTGGTCGATGGTGTAGAGCAGGTCGACGGTCTCGGCGATGGTGTCGGCCACGGCTCCTCCTCGGGGCGCGGGGTGAACGGCAGGACAGGCATCGATGGAAGCGCTCCCACACCATTGTGCCCCGTGCCGCCCCGAATCATGCAAGGAGTCGATCAGGCGGGCAGGTTCGCGAGCACCACGTCGAGTACCCGGATGGCGTCCGGCTTGGAGAGCGGATTGTTGCCGTTGCCGCACTTGGGTGACTGCACACACGACGGGCAGCCGGTCTCGCAGCCGCACTCCGCTATCGCGTCCCGGGTGGCCCGCAGCCACGCCGACGCCGTCCCGTACGCCCGCTCCGCGAAGCCCGCGCCGCCCGGATGCCCGTCGTAGACGAAGACGGTCGGCGCCTCCGTGTCCGGGTGCACGGCCGTGGAGAGCCCGCCGATGTCCCACCGGTCGCAGGTGGCCATCAGCGGCAGCAGGCCGATCGCGGCGTGTTCGGCGGCGTGCAGCGCGCCCGGCACGTCGGCCGGCTGGACCCCGGCTAGAGCCAACGACTGCGGCGACAGGGTGAACCACACCGCCACCGTGCGCAGCTCGCGGGTGGGCAGGTCGAGCGGCCGGGTGTCGATCACCTCACCGGTGGCGATCCGCCGTCGCTGGTACGACACCACCTGGCTGGTCACGTCCACCTCGCCGAGGAACATGCCGACCGGACCGGCATCCACGTAGGAGCGCACCGACACCACGGACAGGTCCGTCACGTCCCGCGCGTGCGTGGACCAGTCCGGCTCCTCGACGTGCACCAGCGCGCAGCCGTCGGCGAGGTCCAGGTCGTCCACCACGTACGAGACGCCCTGGTGCAGGTAGACGGCCCCGGGGTGGAGCAGGAAGTGCGACGAGCCGCCGTCGACCGTGCCGAGCAGCCGGCCGGTGGCCGACTCCACCACGCAGACCGGTGCGCCGCCCTCGCCGCGCAGGTCCACCTCGGGGCGTTCCCGGTGCCGCCAGTACCAGCCGGTGGGCCGCTGCCGCAGCGCCCCGGCCGCCACCAACTCGTCGATCGCCTCCTTCGCCCCGTCACCGAAGAGCGCCAGGTCGGCCGGGGTGAGGGGAGCCTCGACCGCGGCGCAGGCCAGCTGTGGGGCCAGCACGTACGGGTTGGCCGGGTCGAGCACCGTCGCCTCGACCGGTGCCCCGAAAATGGCCTCCGGGTGGTGCACCAGGTAGGTGTCGAGCGGGTCGTCCCGGGCCACCAGCACGGCGAGGGCCTCCTGCCCGGAGCGCCCGGCACGGCCCGCCTGCTGCCAGAGCGACGCCCGGGTGCCCGGATAGCCGCAGATCAGCACCGCGTCGAGGCCGATCAGGTCGACGCCCAGCTCCAGCGCGTTGGTGGAGGCCAGGCCGAGCAGATCGCCGTGCAGCAGTGCCCGCTCCAGCTCCCGCCGCTCCTCGCGCAGGTAGCCGCCCCGGTAGGCGGCGACCCGGTCGCCGAGCCCCGGCACCGCGTCGTCCAGTGCCCGTCGCGCGCTGGCCGCCACCACCTCGGCGCCCTTGCGGGACCGGACGAACGCGAGTGTGCGTACCCCCTCGGCGACCGTGTCGGCGAGCAGGTCCGCGGTCTCGCGCAGCGCCGACCGGCGGACCTGGACGAGGTCGGTCATGGCGTCGTGGTCGCCCGCCGCCTGCGGGGGCACCGAGGACGAGGCCGCGGAGTCGGGTGGCAGCAGCGGTGGCTCCCAGAGCGCGAAGGTGACCCCGCCGCGCGGTGAGGCGTCCTCGGTGACGGCCGTCACCGGCAGGCCGGTCAGTCGTCCCGCCGCGGTCGCGGGGTCGCCGGAGGTCGCCGAGGCGAGCACGAACACCGGGGTGGCCCCGAACCGGGCGCACTGCCGCCGCAGCCGGCGCAGCACGTGCGCCACGTGCGAGCCGAAGACGCCCCGGTAGGTGTGGCACTCGTCGATCACCACGTACGCGAGCCGGCGCAGGAATCCGGACCACTGGGCGTGCCCGGGCAGGATGCCGTGGTGCAGCATGTCCGGGTTGGTCAGCACGAACCGGGAGTGCCGGCGGATCCACTCCCGCTCGGTGCGCGGAGTGTCCCCGTCGTAGCAGGCCGGGCGTACCCCCTCCAGCTCCAGTCCGGCGACGGCCCGCAGCTGGTCGGCGGCGAGCGCCTTGGTCGGCGCCAGGTAGAGCACGGTGGCCCGGGGGTCGGCGAGCAGGGTCGCCAGCGCCGGGAGCTGGTACGCCATCGATTTGCCGGACGCGGTGCCGGTGGCGACCACCACGTGACCGCCGTCGTACGCCAGGTTGGCCGCCTCGGCCTGGTGCCGCCAGGGCGCGCCCACGCCACGACGGGCGAACGCTTCGCGCAGCTCCGGCGGCGCCCACGGCGGCCACGGCGCGGGCGCCCCGACGCGGGCCGGTACCCGTTCGACGTGGGTGACCGGGTCGCCGGCGTCCCGGGCGCGCAGCCGACGCAGCAGGTCGGTCGGCGTTGGCCCAGGGCCGGGACCTGCGGATACGGTGGCGCTGGCCGACGGCTTCAGGTCGTGCCGCGGCGACAGACGCGCGGAGCTGAAGTCGTCGGAGGTCACGCCCTGCACTCTCGCACTGGTGTTCGGAGATGAAAAGTCGGGCCGGGGGGTAAAGGGAAGCCTCCGCCGGCGACCGCAGGGTGTCCCGGCGGTAGTGGTTAGATGCCCAGAAGAGTTTACGGCTCTGGCGAGGAGGACCGATGGAGCTGTCACTGGCGACCCGCACTGTGGGTGAGCACACGGTGCTTGAGGTCGGCGGTGAGGTGGACGTCTACACCGCGCCCCGGCTCCGCGAACGGCTCCTCGAACTGATCGACGGTGGCGCCCGGCACGTGGTGGTCGACCTCGGTCGGGTGGACTTCCTCGACTCCACCGGGCTGGGCGTGCTGGTCGGTGCGCTCAAGCGGCTGCGTACGGCCGGCGGCTCGTTCGCCCTGGTCTGCGACAAGGAGCCGCTGCTCAAGATCTTCCGGATCACCGCGTTGGACCAGGTGTTCCCGCTGCATCCCACGGTCGATGCCGCGGTGGGCGCGGAGCCGACCGGTGCCAACGCGTGATGGCGACAGTCCGGCTCTCCTTCTCCCCGGCACCGGTGCACGTGCGCACCGCCCGGCTGGTCGGCGTCGCCGTCGCCCGGCGCGCCGGGGTCCGTGAGGACCTGCTGGACGAGGTGCGGCTGGCCATCGGTGAGGCGTGCACCCGGGCGGTCGCCCTGCACCGCCAGTACGGCCTGCCCGATCCGGTGCTGGTGGAAATGTCCGACGCCGGCTCGTACGCGGTGCGCGTGGTTGACCGGGCGCCGATCGAGGCCGGCATCGGGCTGACCGCGTTGCCGCCGGACGAGCTGGCCAACGAGTCGCTCACCGACGAGGCGCTGACCACCGGCGTCGGCTTCGCGTTGCTCGCCGGCTTCGTCGAGGACCTGCAGGTGCGTCCCGTCGACGAAGGTGTCGGCACCGAGGTGCGGATGGTGTGGCCGGTCGGCCGCTGACCCCGCAACCGCTGCACGAAGGCCGCATCCCCGTCGGGATGCGGTCTTCTTGTCATGGACCGATTCCTATATCAGATTTCGTTTCATAACACAGCGACGAAGATCATCGAGACACGGTGCCACCTGCGTGTGACCTCCAACACTGCGGAGGGCTACAGTACCCGGGTTGTCAGCAAGTGATCCATCCCGCAGCCAGCGGGTATGGGTGGTCATCGCTGGTCCGCTGGGGTGGGTTGGCGCGCTTGCGATTCCGCATCCAGGCGCTGGTCGGTGCGTCTCCACCCACCGGCGCGAGTGTTCGGTAACAGGAGGACACAGATGTCCGAGACCTTGGCCGCCGACGGTGGCGGGCTTTCCCTTACCGGAAGCAATGTCACGTACGTCGTCATCGCCGCGGTGATCGCGCTGGTGGCGCTCGTCTTCGCCGCCGCCCTCACAAAGGCGGTGCTGGCAGCCGGCAAGGGCACCACCAACATGCAGGAGATCTCGGGGGCGGTCCAGGAGGGCGCCTCCGCCTACCTGCTCCGCCAATTCCGCACCCTGGCGATCTTCGTCGTGATCGCCGTGGTGCTGCTCTTCCTGCTGCCGGTGCACGACACCGACGGCAGCGAGACGGCCGTGAAGATCGGCCGTTCGCTCTTCTTCGTGGTGGGCGCGCTGTTCAGCGCGTTCATCGGCGGAGCCGGCATGTGGTTGGCCACCCGCGCCAACCTGCGCGTCGCCGCCGCCGCCCGCGAACGGGAAGGTGGCCGCGAGGCCGCCATGAAGATCGCCTTCCGGACCGGCGGCGTGGTCGGCTTCCTCACGGTCGGCCTCGGTCTCTTCGGCGCGGCGCTGGTCGTCCTGGTCTACCGGGGCGACGCACCGACCGTGCTGGAGGGCTTCGGCTTCGGCGCCGCGCTGCTCGCGATGTTCATGCGGGTCGGCGGCGGCATCTTCACCAAGGCCGCCGACGTCGGCGCCGACCTGGTCGGCAAGGTCGAGCAGGGCATCCCCGAGGACGACCCGCGCAACGCCGCCACCATCGCCGACAACGTGGGCGACAACGTCGGTGACTGCGCCGGCATGGCCGCCGACCTGTTCGAGTCGTACGCGGTGACACTGGTCGCCGCGCTGATCCTCGGCCGGGCCGCGTTCGGCGAGGACGGTCTGGTCTTCCCGCTGATCATCTCCACCATCGGTGTGCTGATCGCGATCGTGGGTGTCTTCATCACCCGACTGCGGTCGTCCGACCGCAGCGGTCTCACCGCGATCAACCGGGCCTTCTACATCTCGGCGGTCCTCTCCGCGGTGCTGGTGGCGGTCGCCGCGTACGCCTACCTGCCGGCGACGTTCGCCGAGCTGGAGGGTGGCCTCACCGACGTGGACCGCAACCCGCGGCTGGTGGCCATCGGCGCGGTGGTGATCGGCATCGTGCTGGCCGCCGCGATCCAGGCGCTGACCGGCTACTTCACCGAGACCAACCGTCGTCCGGTGCAGGACATCGGCAAGAGCTCGCAGACCGGCGCGGCCACCGTCATCCTGGCCGGTATCAGCATCGGTCTGGAGTCGGCGGTCTACTCCGCGCTGCTCATCGGCGCGGGCGTCTTCGGCGCGTTCCTGCTGGGCGGCAGCTCCATCACGCTGTCGCTGTTCGCGGTGGCGCTGGCCGGTACCGGCCTGCTCACCACTGTCGGCGTCATCGTGGCCATGGACACCTTCGGGCCGATCTCCGACAACGCGCAGGGCATCGCCGAGATGTCCGGCGACATCGACGAGCACGGCGCCCGGACGCTCACCGAGCTGGACGCGGTCGGTAACACCACCAAGGCGATCACCAAGGGCATCGCGATCGCCACGGCGGTCCTCGCCGCCACCGCGCTGTTCGGCTCGTACACCGACACGCTGGGCACCGCGTACGCGGACGCTGGCGTGGGCGATGTCGGGAACGAGATCCTCAACTCGTTGAACGTCGCCAACCCGCGCAACCTGGTCGGCCTGATCATCGGCGCGGCGGTGGTCTTCCTCTTCTCCGGGCTGGCCATCAACGCGGTGTCCCGCTCGGCCGGCGCCGTGGTGATGGAGGTCCGCCGGCAGTTCCGTGAACTGCCCGGCATCATGGACCGCACCCAGCGCCCGGAGTACGGCAAGGTCGTGGACATCTGCACCCGGGACGCGCAGCGCGAGCTGATGACCCCCGGTCTGCTCGCCATCCTGGCGCCGATCGCGGTCGGCTTCGGTCTCGGGCCCGGCGCGCTCGCCGCGTACCTGGCCGGTGCGATCGGGGCCGGCACCCTGATGGCGGTCTTCCTGGCCAACTCCGGTGGCGCGTGGGACAACGCCAAGAAGCTGGTCGAGGACGGCGCGTACGGCGGCAAGGGCTCCGAGGCGCACGCCGCGACGGTCATCGGCGACACCGTCGGCGACCCGTTCAAGGACACCGCCGGCCCGGCGATCAACCCGCTGATCAAGGTGATGAACCTGGTCTCGCTGCTGATCGCGCCCGCCGTGGTGGCGTACAGCGTCGGCGACGACCGCAACGTCGGCCTGCGGGTCGGCATCGCGCTGGTCGCAACGCTGATCATCGTGGCGTCGGTGGTGTTCAGCAAGCGCAAGGGCATCGCGATGTCCGACTCCGACGCCGGCGGCAACACCGGCGCGGGCAGCACCGACCACCGGCCGGAGACGGTCAGCGCCTGACCGTCAACGGCTCCGGGGTCCCCCGGTCGACGTACGCGTCGGCCGGGGACCCCGGCCATCCGGACCGGTGCCACACCTGGCCAAAGGCCGTACGCTGCAACGCATGCGTACGTGCCGGGCGTCTGCCGCCGGAAAGTTCACGGTGGTCCTGGCCACGATCGTCGTCGTGCTCGCCGGCTGCGGAGGGAACCCCAGCCCGCGGGCCTGGGCGGCCACGGTCTGCGGCGCGCTCACCCCGTGGCGCTCCGAGATCAGCAAGTTGACCAGCAGCACCGACGAGCAGATGACCGCGCAGACCACGCCGGCGCAGGCCAAGGAGAACCTGGTGCGGCTCTTCGCCGGGGCGGAGCAGGCCAGCGAGACCGCGCGCCGCAAGGTGGAGCAGGCCGGCGTGCCGGAGACCGACAACGGCGAGGCGATCTCCGCCGGCTTCCGTAGCTCCCTGGAGAGGATGCGGGACGCGTACGGTCGCGCCCGGGACACCATCGACAAGCTGAGCACCAACGAGCCGGCCGCCTTCTACGACGGCGTGCGGGCCGCCGTCGAGACGCTCAACAAGGAGTACGACGCCGGCGCACTGGACACCAGCCAGCTCAACTCGGAGGAGCTGAAACAGGCCTTCGACGAGGTGCCGGAGTGTCGCTGAGCGGGCTCGGTGACACGCCGAAGGCGCAGCCGCCCCCGGCGCTGTTTCCCGCGCCCGAGCCCGACGCGCCCGCACCCGCGCGACGCCGCGCCGCCCCGCCCCAGTCCGACCCGCCGCGGAGCGGCCCGGTCCAGGCCGACGAGACCGGCCGGCAACTGGTCTTCTTCGGCGCGGACGCGGCCGAGCCGGCGGTCGCCGACCTGGCCGGACTGCTCGCCGGGCCGGGTGAGGTGGTGCGGATGGGCGGCACCGCGCGCCTCTCGGTGCGGGTGGACGCCGCCTGGCGGGTGCACGTGCTCGTCGCCGAACTGGGGCAGCGCGGGTTGGCGGCGAGTTGGGAGCCGACCGGGGACGAGCGACACGCCGTCCGTACGTCGTACACCCGGATCTTGAAACCGCTCGCGGCGGCGTGGCTGCACGGGCCGGCGAAACGCCCGCCGGCCACCTTTCACCTCACCGGCCGGCGGCTGCGGCTCTGGCTCGCGGCCGCCGGGACGCCGGAGCCGCCCGGCGGCTTCCTGCTGCGGCTCGGGGAGAGCGACCAGGAATGTTGGGAACCGGTGGGCGGAGCGCTCGCCGCCGCCGGGCTGGCCGGCACGCTGATCGGCCCGGACGAGGGCGGACCGGCGTACCGGATCACCGGCCGCCGCCGGTTGGCCCGGCTCGCCGAACTGGTCGGCGGGCCGCCGCGCGCCGCGCCGGCCGACGCATGGCCGAACCGGTCCTGAACGGGCATTCCGCCCCGGCCGGAGGCGGCATCGACCCGGCGGCGGGGTGTCCGGTGCCGGACAGTCCGCCGGGTTCATCCGGGCGGAAAACGGGCGGGCCGGACCTCGGCCGACGGTCCGCCATCATCACAGTGACCCGCTTCGAGCCCTACCCACGGTGTACGGTGGCGCCGTCCGGCAGTGCTGAGCGCGGCGGGGCGGGAGTTGACCGCCGCGCGGTGGCGGTTTGCCGCCCGCGAAACCCGAAACGCGGACGGCGCGTTACGTTGGACATCCGGACCGCCGGTGCGACGGCGGGGTCGAGAGCGGTCGCTGTCCGGGCGCCGGCAGGCCACGAGCAGGAGTGAGGTCGGGGAGAGACGTGCCGAGCAACGCTGGAACCACCCGTCTGGTCATCGTCGAGTCACCGGCGAAGGCCAAGACGATCTCGGGCTACCTCGGCCCGGGGTACGTCGTGGAGGCCAGCTTCGGTCACGTCCGCGACCTGCCGCGCAACGCCGCCGACGTGCCGGCCAAGTACAAGGGCGAGTCCTGGGCGCGACTCGGGGTGGACGTGGACAACGGTTTCCACGCCCTCTACGTCGTCTCCGCCGACCGTAAGCAGCAGATCAGCAAGCTGGTGAAGCTGGCCAAGGAGGTCGACGAGATCTTCCTGGCGACGGATGAGGACCGCGAGGGCGAGGCCATCGCCTGGCACCTGGTCGAGACGCTCAAGCCCAAGGTGCCGGTCAAGCGGATGGTCTTCCACGAGATCACCAAGCCGGCGATCCAGGCGGCGGTGGCCAACCCCCGCGAGATCGACCGCGACCTGGTCGACGCCCAGGAGGCCCGGCGGATCCTCGACCGGCTCTACGGCTACGAGGTCTCCCCGGTGCTGTGGAAGAAGGTCATGCCGAGGCTCTCGGCCGGCCGCGTCCAGTCCGTGGCGACCCGGATCGTGGTCGAGCGGGAGCGGCAGCGGATGGCCTTCCGCACCGCCGAGTACTGGGACATCCTGGCCACCCTCGCCGTGGCCAACGCCGGCGAGGGGCCGCGCACCTTCAACGCCACCCTGATCGCGTTGAACGGCGACCGGATCGCCACCGGTAAGGACTTCGAGCCCACCACGGGCCGCGTCCGGGCCGGTGCGGGTGTCGTCCACCTCGACGAGAGCGGGGCCCGGGGCCTGGCGGCCCGGCTCGACGGACGGCCGTTCACGGTCACCCGGGTCGAGGAGAAGCCCTACCGCCGCCGCCCGTACGCGCCGTTCATCACCTCCACCCTCCAGCAGGAGGCGGCCCGCAAGCTGCGCCTGTCCTCGCAGCAGACGATGCGCACCGCGCAGCGGCTCTACGAGAACGGCTACATCACCTATATGCGTACCGACTCGGTGAACCTGTCGGAGACCGCCATCTCGGCGGCCCGCCGACAGATTGTCGAGCTGTACGGCGAGCGCAGCGTGCCGCCGGAGCCGCGCCGCTACACCGGCAAGGTGAAGAACGCGCAGGAGGCGCACGAAGCGATCCGCCCGGCGGGGGACAACTTCCGCACCCCGGGCGAGGTGGCCAAGGAGTTGTCCGCCGAGGAGTTCAAGCTCTACGAGCTGATCTGGCGGCGGACCATCGCCTCGCAGATGACCGACGCGGTCGGCTCCAGCGTCTCGGTGCGCATCCGCGCGGTCTCCACCTCCCAGGAGGAGGCGGACTTCGGCGCGACCGGCAAGACCATCACCGATCCGGGCTTCCTGCGCGCGTACGTCGAGTCCAGCGACGACGAGAACGCCGAGGCCGAGGACGCCGAGCGCCGGCTGCCCACCCTCGTCAAGGACCAGCCGCTGACCGCCGACGAGCTGGCCGCGCAGGGCCACCACACCCAGCCGCCGTCGCGCTACACGGAGGCGTCGCTGGTCAAGGCCCTGGAAGAGCTGGGCATCGGCCGCCCCTCCACGTACGCGTCGATCATGCAGACGATCCAGGACCGGGGGTACGTCACCAAGCGCGGCCAGGCGATGATCCCGACCTTCCTGGCCTTCGCGGTGATCGGGCTGATGGAGCGGCACTACCCCCGCCTGATCGACTACGACTTCACGGCCACCATGGAGAACGAGCTGGACGAGATCGCCGGCGGTGACCACGCCGCGGTCGACTTCCTCACGGCGTTCTACTTCGGCAGCTCCAACGGTGCCGGCGACCAGGACATCGCCCGTTCCGGCGGGCTGAAGAAGCTGGTCACCGAGAACCTCAGCGACATCGACGCCCGCAGCGTCAACTCGATCCCTCTCTTCACCGACGACGAGGGCCGCGAGGTCGTCGTCCGGGTCGGCCGGTACGGGCCGTACCTTCAGCGCGAGCTGCCCGGCGGCGAACAGCCGGCACCGGCCGCGTCGGGCGAGGGCGAGGAGGGCGGCGCCCAGGGCGACCGGGCGCCGATTCCCGAGGGCCTGGCCCCGGACGAGCTGACCCCGGAGAAGGTGCACGAGCTGTTCCTCGGCGGCGGCGGTGAGCGCAAGCTCGGCGACGACCCCGCCACCGGCGAGCCGATCGTGCTCAAGTCCGGCCGGTTCGGCCCGTACGTGTCCAGCGGCGAGCGCAAGTCGTCGCTGCTGCGTACGCAGACACCGGACTCGCTGACCCTGGAGGAGGCGCTCAAGCTGCTCAGCCTGCCCCGGCTGGTCGGCGTCGCCCCGGACGGCGTCGAGGTGTTCGCCAACAACGGCCGCTACGGCCCGTACGTGAAGCGGGGCGAGGAGTTCCGATCGCTGGACTCCGAGGAGAAGATGTTCACGGTCACCCTGGACGAGGCGCTGGCCCTCCTGGCCGCCCCGAAGACCCGGGGTCGGCGTGCCGCCGCACCGCCGCTGCGTGAGATGGGTGCCGACCCGGCGACCGAGAAGCCGCTGGTGATCAAGGATGGCCGGTTCGGCCCGTACGTCACCGACGGTGAGTTCAACGCCTCGCTACGGCGCGGGCAGACCCCGGAGGCGCTGACCCTGGAGGAAGCCTCCGAGATGCTCGCCGAGAAGCGGGCCAAGGGTCCGGCGCCACGGAAGAAGGCGGCGGCGAAGAAGGCTCCGGCGAAGAAGGCCACGGCCGCCAAGAAGACGGCCGCCGCCAGCAAGTCCACGGCCGCGAAGAAGGCCACCACGGCCAAGGCGACGACCGCGGCCAAGAAGGCCCCGGCCAAGAAGGCTGCCCCCCGTAAGGCCGCCAGCAGCACGGAGTAGCCGCGCTCTGCGAGATCGTCGAGGAAAAGCGGCCCTTCCGGGGCCGCTTTTGCTTTGGGTGGATCCCGTCAGCACCCGGCGGGCACGAGTTCCACGTCGCCCCGGTTGGCGTAAAACGGACCGAATCGGGGTGCTTCGCATCACACTAGAGGCGGAAGATTCCTCGTTTTAATCGGTACGGTCGTACCGTATGGTCGTGCCGACGGCCGGGCGGACCCCGGCGGCACTCGGCCGGTGGCCCGGGAGACGACGACCCTGCGGCCCGTATCCAGCGCTCTGACCAGACCATCGAGGAAGGCCCGACATGTTTCCCCCCGCACGAATCCCATCCGTGCTGGCCTCTGTTCGAGGACCTGTCCTGTTCGCGGACGACGACGGCTTCACCGACGAGGCGGCTGTCTTCAACACGACCGTCGCCCATCGTCCGTACGTGATCATCGGGGCTACCGACGTGGCGGACGTGCGATCGGCCGTTCGCTTCGCGGCGGAGGAGGGCCGCTCGGTTGCGGTCCTCAACACCGGCCACGGCCCCTCCCTGAACGTCTCCCAGGACGCGGTGATGATCACTACGCGTCGCATGACGGGCCTGGAGGTCGACGGGGAGCAGTGGACCGCTCGGGTCGAAGCGGGCGTCACCTGGGGACAGGTGGTCGAAGAGGCCGCCAAGGTCGGGCTCGCGCCGCTCGCGGGTTCCTCCCCGCAGGTCGGCGTCGTGGGTTACACGCTGGGCGGTGGCGTGAGCGTCGCGATCGGACGGGCCTTCGGTTATGCGGCCGACCACGTCCGTGAGATCGAGATCGTGACCGCGGACGGCGAACTCCGCCTCGTCACACCGGAATCCGCCCCGGATCTGTTCTTCGCCCTGCTCGGCGGGAAGGGCAACTTCGGTGTCGTCACGGCGATGCGGTTCAGCCTCTTCCCAGTCCCGGAACTGTACGCGGGATTCCTCCAGTTCCCGGGTGAGAACGCACGTGAGGTGCTGCAGGCCTACCGGTCGCTCGCGGCCGACGCGCCCGACAGGCTGACGTCCTCGATCGTGTTTCTGCGCGCACCGGACCTGCCCTTCGTTCCGGAATTCATGAGGGGGAAGCTCAGCGTCTTCGTACGGCTCGCCTACCTGGGCCCGTCGGCCGACGGTGAGGCACTGATCGCTCCACTGCGGACGGTCGCCCCGGTGCTCGTCGACACCGTGACCAAGATGCCCATCGGGCAGATCGCCACCATCGCCAATGATCCGACCGACCCCGGCGCCGCCGTCGAGCATTTCGCCATGCTGGACGAGTTGTCGCCGTCCGCGATGGAAACGATCCTCGAACTCGCAGGTCCGGATTCCGACGGGCACATCACCCTGGTCACCCTGACCCACCTCGACGGCGCCTACGGAGACTCCCCGGAGAGGCCGAACGCGGTGCGACGCGATGTCGCCTTCGCGCTGCTCGCGTTGACCGTGGTCCCGCCCGGCGCGTCGGCCGTCGACAAGGACCTGGGACGGGAGCTGACCCGCCGGCTCACCAAGCCCGACGGCCGGAAGCACCCCAGTTATCTGTCGCCGGCGGACGCGGCCGTCGACAGCGTACGGCTGGCGTACGACGAGGCCACCTATGAACGCCTCCGGACCGCGAAGACCACCTGGGACCCGCGGAACATGTTCCGCTGGAACTACAACATCCCTCCCCGGGCGTAACGGCATGGCGATTCGAACAAGGCGTGCGGGCGGGGCGAAGCGGACTGCCGTCCTCGGGGCCGTGGCGGAGGTGCTCGCGTCTCGCGGCTACGAGAACACGCGGTTCGCGGACGTGGCGGCGGCCGGCGGCGTCGCGATCAGCACCCTGCAAACCTACTTCGGTTCGCGCGAAGACATGATCATCGAGGCGATGCGGGTCTTCACCGACCAGGAGGTGGACGCCCTGCAGGCGGCGTCCGCCGCCGAACCCGATCCGTGGCGACGACTGGTCGCGCTGGTGGACCGAAGTCTGCACAACTCGGAGAGAACGCGACAGATCCTCGTCGAGTTCTGGCGATCCGCCATGCGCGACGACGAACTCCGCGACTACAGCATGGAAGTGCAGACGCGTTACCGGGCGCCGTTTCTGGCCGCCGTGCGGGAAGGCGCTGAGCGAGGGGAGTTCACGCTGGCGCACGACGCCGAGTCCGTAACGGACTTCCTGCTCTCGGCCCTGGCCGGGCTGATCATCTTTCGCGTTCAGCGTCAGCCGTCGACGTTGCCCACGGAGTTCCGTGACGTCCTGTTGACCCAACTCAGGCTGATGCTGGGCGCCAGGAACTGAATGCGCAGCATCCGAACGGATCGAGGAGCGATGACGACCACCGTCGAGATCACCCGTTTCCGCGCGCCCGCGGCGCGCGCAGACGCCCTGCTGGCCGCACGGCCGGCGATGTTGCGCGACTTCCAGACCGATCGCACCGGCTTTCTCGGCGCGCGACTGATCCGGCTGGCTGCCGACGAATGGCTGGACGTCGTCTTCTGGCGCTCGCCCGAGGACTTCGCCGAGTCCAGGCGCCGGGGCGGCGACCGGCCTGGCATCCAGGCGTTCTTCTCGCTGATCGACGAAGTCGTGAGCGTCGAGGAGGGCACCACCACCGAACCGGTAGGTGGGTGATGCGCGCGGCCTGGTATGACCGGCAGGGCCCGGCGCGTGAGGTGCTCCAGGTCGGCGAGTTGCCCGATCGGTGGCCGGGTGAGGGCGAGGTCCGGGTCCGGGTGTCGGTGTCCGGGATTCACGTCGGTGACCTGGGTAAACGGCAGGGCTGGTGGGGGTCCACCATGCAGTTCCCCCGGGTCGTCCCGCACGGTGACGGCGCCGGGGTGATCGACGCGGTGGGACCGGGCGTGGACCCGTCCCGGATCGGTGAACGGGTCTGGGTCTACCTCGCCCAGTCGTACCGCCCCTTCGGGACCGCCGCCGAGCACACGCTGGTGCCCGCCCGGCATGCCGTGACGCTGCCGGCCAGCGTGCCGTACGAGCAGGGGGCCGGACTCGGCATCCCGGGCATCACCGCCCACCGGGCGATCTTCGCCGACGGGCCGGTGAACGGTCAGCGGGTGCTCGTGACCGGAGCCCTCGGCGCGGTCGGCCGGGCCGCGTTGGCGGTGGCCCGTCGGGGCGGCGCCATCGTGATCGCGACGGTGCGCAACCCGGACCAGGTCGAGCACGCGCTGGCCGCGGGCGCGCACCACGCGGTCGACACCGCCGGGGGCGATCCGGCCACCCGGATCCTCGAATACACCGGTGGGCAGCCGATCGACCGGGTGGCCGAACTGGCTTTCGACGCGAACCTGGCGACCAACCTGGAAATCCTCCGCATCGGCGGCGTGATCGCCACGTACGCCACCGGTGCGGCCGAGCCCCGCATCCCCTACTGGCCGCTCGGCTTCAAGAACATCACCGTCCGGTTTCTCAGCAACGACGACTTCCCGGAGCCGGCGAACGAGGCCGCCGCGACCGAGCTGACAGCCGCGCTGGTCGCCGGTGACCTGCGCTACCCCATCGCCGCCCGCTTGCCGTTGGCGGAGATCGCACAGGCACACGAACTGGTCGAGCACGGTTCGGCCGGGGGCCGGATCGTCCTGGATATCTGAGGAAACGCCCATGATCTGGACAGCAGGTTTTCGGACCGCGGTGATCAGTCCCTACGAGCAGCTCCAGTTCAGCGAACCCCGTGGCTTCGCCGACCAGACCGTTCGTCAGGTGCTGCACATGGCCGGCGGCGGAGAAGCCTTCCGCGTGCGCCTGACGAACCGCTACGGTCGCACTCCGCTGACCATCGCCGCCGCGACGGTCGTCGTCGGTGACCGGCAGGCTGTCCTCACCGTCGGCGGCGCCGAACGGTGGGTCATCCCGGCGGGCGGGGAGGCCGTCGCCGACCCGGTCGACCTTCCGGTTGCCGCAGGCGCGGATCTGGTCGTGAGCCTCTATCTCCCGGAGCGGACCGGTCTCGCCACGCACTCCCACAAACCAGCCGAGGTCGCTCGGATAGCGCACGGGAACCACGTCACGTCCTCCGTGTTCCCGTGGACCGAGCAGGTCGAGGCCCGGTACTACATCTCCGGCGTCGACGTGCTCGCCCCGCCGGACACCGCGATCGCGGTGGCCTTCGGCGACTCCTGGTTCGAAGGAGTCGGCACGACCACCAGCGCGAACCATCGCTCCGTCGACGTGCTCAACCGGCGGCTCCGGCGGGGGTGGGTCGTCAACCAGGGCATCGCCGGGAACCGCCTCCTGCGCGACGGGGTCGGCGAACACGCGCTGGCACGCTTCGACCGGGACGTGCTCTCGATACCCGCCGTGACCCACGTTCTGGTCCACTTCGGCATCAACGACATCGGTCTCCCCGGCATGCTGGGCGAACCTCCCACCACCGCCGACGCCCTCGTCGAAGGCTTCGGCGCTCTGGCCGACCGTGCCCACGGCGCCGGCCTGAAGATCCTCGCCGCCACCATCGGTCCCTTCGCGGGCGCCGGCCCTGGAATCAGCACGCCGGAGGGCCTGGCCGTCCGGCGTGCGGTGAACGACTGGATCCGTACGACCGACGCCTTCGACGCTGTCGTCGATGTGGCCCGAGCCGTCGCCGACCCGCGAGCCCCCGACTACATCCTCCCGGCGCTGGACAGCGGCGACGGCATGCACCTCAACGACCGGGGCGCCGGGGCCATGGTCGACGCCGTCGACCTGGACGACCTCGCCCTCTAGCCGTCAGGCGCCGAGGACGTGGGTCAGGTGGGGGTTCGCGAAGACGCGGTGGGGGTCCAGGCGGTCGCGGAGGGCCTGGAAGTCGGTGAAGCGGGGGTACGCGGTGGCCAGCGAGCCGGCGTCGCGGTAGTGCAGTTTGCCCCAGTGCGGACGACCGCCCAACCCGGCGGCCACCTCCTCGAACGCCCGGAAGTACGGCTCGTACGGCATGCCGACGTACTGGTGCACGGCGATGTACGCGTTGTCCCGGCCGTAGCCGTGCGACAGCCAGATGTCGTCGGCGGCGGTGAAGCGCACCTCGACCGGGAAGAGCACCTTGAACGGCAGCCCGTTCACGATCCGTTGGAGCGCGGCGAGCGCCTCGGGCAGCGCCTCGCGGGGCAGGCCGTACTCCATCTCGACGAAGCGGACCCGGCGCGGGGTGCAGAAGACCCGGTCGGAGCGGCCGGTGTAGTGGCGTTCGGTGAGCGCGCGGGCGGACACCGCGCTGATCCCCGGGGCCAGCGCCGGCACGGCCCGGCCGAGGCGGCAGGCGCCGGCGAAGACGGTGTTGGACAGGAAGTCGTCGTCCAGCCAGCCGCGCCAGCGGGGCAGGGGCCGGTCGTTGGCGGGTACCCGGTCGTTGGTCTTGACCTGGACCCGGGACGTGTACGGGAACCAGTAGAACTCGACGTGGTCGTGGCCGCCGATCAGCGCGGGTAGGTCGCCGAGCACGTCGCCGAGGGCGGCGGGGCGTTCGTGGGCGCGCAGCACGAAGGCGTCCACGCAGCGCAGGGTCACCTCGACCAGGACGCCGAGCGCGCCCAGGGACACCCGGGCGGCGGCGAGGACGTCGGGGTGTTCGTCCGCCGGGCAGCGCAGCACCTCGCCGGTGCCGGTGACCAGGGTGACGGCCTCGACGAAGGTGGACAGGCAGCCGTAGCCGGCACCGGTGCCGTGGGTGCCGGTGGAGATTGCCCCGGCCACGGTCTGCGCGTCGATGTCACCGAGGTTGGGCAGCGCGAGGCCGTGTCGGGCGAGCAGGCCGTTGAGCGCGTGCAGGGTCATTCCCGCCGGTACGGTGACCAGCCGGCGTTCGACGTCGACGCTGATGGTGCTGGTCAGTTCGGACAGGTCCATCCGTCGGTCGTCGGCGAGCGCGACCGCGGTGAACGAGTGGCCGCTGCCGGCCACCCGGATCCGGTGACCGGTCGCCGCGGCGTCGCGGACGGCTTCAATGACGTCCTCCGGCGAGGCGGGGCGCAGGATCGCGGTGGCGCTGCCACGCTGGTTACCGGCCCAGTTCGACCAGGGGGCGGTGAGCGGTGCGGTGCCGACCATGCGCGCTCCTCATTCATGAATATGAACTGACTTCATATCAGGAACGTTGTACCTGGTAAATACCGCAATTGCGGCCCGCTCGTTGTACCGGTAGTCACGGACTCGTGACGTGTAGATATGTTCATCCGTCGAAGGGGGGTGGCACCGAGTGTCCACACCAGCCGCCACGACCGGGCCGCTGCGCCGCGTACCGGTGCAGGGTCGAAGTGTCGCGCGGGTACAGCGCATGTTGGACGCCTGCGCCGAACTCGTCGACGAGGTGGGGTACGAGGGGCTGACCACCACCCTGCTCGCCGAGCGCGCCGAGGTGGCGATCGGGTCGGTCTACCAGTTCTTCCCGGACAAGCGGGCGATCGTGCAGGCGTTGACCCTGCGCACGATGGAGTCCTACCTCCAGCGGCTCGACGAGCGGTTCGCCTCCGACGAGATGACCCACTGGTGGGACGGCGTCGACGCGGGCATCGACGAGTACATCACGATGCACCGCACCGTCCCCGGCTTCCGTACCCTGCACTTCGGCGACGTGGTCGACCTGCACCTGCTCGACGAGCAACGGGACAACAACGGCGTGATCGCCGACCAGTTGGCCCGGGTGCTCACCGAGCGTTTCGGGCTCACCGACGTGCCGAAGCTGCGCTTCGTGCTGGAGATCGCGGTGGAGGCGGCGGACGCGCTGATCAAGCTCGCTTTCCGCCGGAAGTCCAACGGCGACGAGCGGGTGCTGCTCGAGGCCAAGGCGCTGATCCGGGAGTACCTGCACCGGCAGGTCGACGGCCGGGACAGCGACCGGTCCGCCGACCAGCAGGCCGAGGCGGCCCAGCCCGCCTGACCCGGTGCCGAGGTGGCGGCCTCAGAGGAAGGCCCGCCCCTCGCCCCGGTAGGTGGGCACGGTCGCCACGACCGCGTCCCCCTCGACCAGGTGCAGCTCGTTGACCCGTTCGCACAGCTCGCCGGCCTTGGCGTGCCGGAACCACACCCGGTCGCCGATGCTCAGGGTGGCCGCCGCCGGGCCGGCCAGCGGCGTCTGCACCTCGCCGGCGCCCTCGGTGCCGACGAGCTTCAGGCCGGCCGGCAGCCAGGGTCGGGGCAGCCGACTGTCGGCGGCCTGACCGGAGGCGATCCATCCGCCACCGAGCACGGTCGCCAGCTCCGGCGTCGGCCGACGGACCACCGCGCACGCGAAGAACGCCGCCGGGGTGGGCCGCCAGGCGCGGTAGGCGTCGAACAGCGTCGGCCCGTACAGGCCCGATCCCGCGGTGACCTCGGTGACCGCGGGATCGGCGCTGGTCGCCGCCACGCTGCCGGTGCCGCCGCCGTTGACGAACTCCAGGTCGGCGTGCTCGCGTACCGCCGCCACCGCCGCGCCCCGGCGGGCCAGCAACTCGCGGTACGACCCGCGCTGGGCCAGCCTGATCGCGCCGGCCAGCAGCCGTCCGCCCCGGCGGCGCGTCGCCCAGGCCGGCGATCTGCGCCTCGTACGACATGAGCCCGACGAGCCGAAGCCGGCCCGGCCGGCCACGGTGGCGGCGAGCGCGCCGGCCGCCCGGGCGCTGTGCACCGGTGAGCGGCGGACGCCGACGTGCACCCCGCGCAGCGGTCGCCAGGACGCGTCCAGGTCCAGGCAGAGCCGCAGCTCCGCGCGCTGCCCGGGGGCCTGGACGGCGTCGATGAGGTCGAGCTGCCCGGTGCCGTCGATCATCAGGGTGATCGCGGCGGCCAGTGTCGGGTCGGCGGCCAGCTCGGCGAGTGCCACCCGGTCCGCGCTCGGGTACGCGACCAGCACCTCGTCGCTCATGCCGGCGCGGACCAGCCAGATCGCCTCGGGCAGGGTGAACGCCATCACGCCCCGCCAGCCGGGCCGGCCGAGCGCTCGACTGATCAACTCCCGGCTGCGGACCGACTTACTGGCCAGCCGGACCGGTTTGCCGGCGGCGCGGTCGGCCAGGGCGGCCGAGTTGGCGTCGAAGGCGGTGAGGTCGACCACGGCGTACGGCGGGTCGAGGTGGGCGGTTGCCCGGTCCAGACGCTCGCGAAGTTTGTCGCTTTCGATAGCCACGTGTGCACGCTAACTGTCCGACGATGAATGCGAAATACCCTCGCGTACGTCCGGGCTGCGGCCGGTGCCTCCGGCGGCCTAGGCTCAGCGAGCAGGAGAATGTCGCCGGTGGGGCGGCCCCCACCGGGACTAGAGTGTTCCACCGGGGATGCCCAGCGATGGGCCGGCACGTGGAGGTACGGCCATCGAAAGCCAGAACAGCGGCGAGTCGCCCGGCGTGTCGCGTGCGGGCGACCAGTCGGGCAACGCCGCCAACCAGTCCGGCACCGGCCAGGTCGATCCGTCCGGTTATGCCGCGATCCGCTCGGTGCTGCGCATCCGGCCGTTCCGCCGGCTCTGGATCGTGCTCGGCGCGGCCTCCTTCGGTGACTGGCTCGGCCTGCTGGCCACCTCGGTCTTCGCCGCCTCCCAGGTGCAGGGCAGCACCGCGAAGGGCGCGGCCTTCGGCACCGTCATCGCCATCCGGCTGCTTCCCGCGCTGGTGCTCGGCCCGGTCGCCGGTGTGCTCGCCGACCGGTTCGACCGCCGCTGGACGATGGTCATCTGCGACCTGCTCAGGTTCGTCCTGTTCGCCTCGATCCCGATGGTGGCCCTGGCCGGCGTCAGCGGCGGAATCGTGGTCCTGTGGGCGACCATCGCCACCTTCCTGATCGAATCGATCACCCTGATCTGGATTCCGGCCAAGGAGGCCGCGGTCCCCAACCTGATCCCGCGCGCCCGCCTGGAGGCGGCCAACCAGCTCACGCTGATCACCACGTACGGCCTGACCCCGATCCTCGCGGCGCTCGTCGCCGCGGTGCTCGACCGCAGCGTCCGGGCCGTCGCCGGCGGCGACCTCGGTTGGGCGGAGCCCGCCCAACTCGCACTCTGGGTCAACTCCTTCTCCCGGCTGGCCACCGCTCTCGTGGTGGCGTTCGGGATCAAGGAGATCAGCCAGGCGCAGACCGGCGAGCGGGAGCGCACCGAGCAGAGCATGCGGCGCCAGTTCGCCGAGGGCTGGAAGTACATCGGCCAGACCCCGCTCGTCCGCGGTCTGGTGCTCGGCATCTTCGGCGCGTTCGCCGGCGGCGGCATCGTGATCGGCACGGCGAAGTTCTTCGCCGCCTCTCTCGGCGCGGGTGACGCCGCCTTCTACCTGCTCTTCGGTGCCATCTTCATCGGCCTGGCCATCGGCATCGGCCTGGGCCCGATGATCGTCAAGGAGATGTCCCGACGCCGCTGGTTCGGCATGAGCATCGTGCTGGCCAGCGCCGCCGTGATGACCCTCGCCTTCGCCATCCACCTGTCCATGGCGATCGTCGGCGCGGTGCTGGTCGGCGCGGGCGCCGGCATGGCCTTCCTGGCCGGCACCACGCTGCTCGGCGGCGAGATCAGGGACGAGGTACGCGGACGGGTCTTCGCGGTGGTGCAGATCGGCACCCGGCTGGTGCTGATCCTGGCCATCGGGCTGAGCAGCCTCCTGGTCGGTGTCGGCGGCTCCCGCAAGCTGACCATCGCCGACCTCGGCATCTCCGTCTCCTCCACCCGGCTGCTGCTGCTCGCCGCCGGTGCCGCCGGCATCTTCGCCGGGATCAGCGCGTTCGGGCAGATGGACGACAAGAAGGGTGTGCCGGTCCTCGCCGACCTCTGGGGCTCCATCCGAGGTCGACCGCTGATGCCGGCCGAGCCGTTCGTCTCCGTCGGACTCTTCGTGGTCTTCGAGGGCGGCGAGGGTGCCGGGAAGTCCACCCAGCTCACCGCGCTCGCCGAGCGGCTGCGTGACCAGGGTCGCGACGTGGTGGTCACCCGCGAGCCGGGGGCCACCGGCGTCGGACAGCGGATCCGGTCGCTGGTGCTGGACACCTCCGGCGACGAGGCGCCGTCACCACGCGCCGAGGCGCTGCTCTACGCCGCCGACCGGGCGCACCACGTGGCCACGGTCGTCCGGCCCGCCCTGGTTCAGGGTGGTGTGGTGATCAGCGACCGGTACGTCGACTCCTCCCTGGCGTACCAGGGCGCGGGGCGGACGCTCCCGGTCGACGAGGTCTCCTGGCTCTCCTCCTGGGCCACCGGCGGCCTCAAGCCGGACCTGGTGGTGCTGCTCGACGTCGAGCCGCACACCGGCCTGTCCCGGGTGGCCTCGCGCTCAGCGGGCCCCGACCGGCTGGAGGCCGAGTCGATCGCCTTCCACGAGCGCGTCCGGTACGCCTTCCTCGACCTCGCCGCCGCCGACCCGAAGCGCTACCTGGTGCTCGACGCGTCCCGGCCGGCCGACGAGATCACCGGGCTGGTCGTCCGGCGTGTCGAGGAGATGCTCGGCAAGCCCGGCGGCATCGTGCATCCCCGCCCGGCGCAGGGCCCGGACACGTCGGTGCAGCCGGAGTTATCCGACGCGGAGCTGGTGACGATGGAGCACAAGACCTGATGCCGGACGTCTTCGCCGACCTCGTCGGTCAGGACGAGGCGGTGGCCGAGCTGCGCCGGGCCGCCGCCGCGGCAGCGGCCGTGCTGCGTGCCGGCGCCGCCGACCGGGAGCCCGCGCTGATCCCGGCCGGCGGTGCCGACGCCACGGTCGTGCCCGGCGATGCCGCGTCCGGTGGGGTGGACCCCTCGACCGGGATGACCCACGCCTGGATCTTCACCGGCCCGCCCGGCTCCGGCCGCTCCGTCGCCGCGCGGGCCTTCGCCGCCGCGCTCCAGTGCGCGTACGGCAGCGGCTGCGGCGAGTGCCCCGGCTGCCACACCACGATGGGCGGCACCCACGCCGACGTGCGGATGGTGGTGCCGGAAGGGCTCTCCATCGGTGTCGGCGAGATGCGTGCGCTGGTGCTCCGCGCGGCCAGCACCCCGTCCGGCGGGCGTTGGCAGGTGGTGGTCATCGAGGACGCCGACCGGCTCACCGAGGCGGCCGGCAACGCACTGCTCAAGGCGATCGAGGAGCCTCCGCCGCGTACGGTGTTCCTGCTCTGCGCCCCGTCCACCCACCCGGACGACGTCTCGGTGACCATCCGGTCCCGCTGTCGGGTCGTACCCCTGCGGCAGCCGCCGGCCGCGGCGGTGGCCGAGGTGCTGGTCCGTCGGGACGGCATCGCGCCCGACGTGGCGCGGTGGGCGGCGGCGGCCGCACAGGGGCACGTCGGTCGG
>NZ_JAEVHM010000340.1 GCF_016802865.1 Micromonospora parastrephiae
CGGCCGGTGTCGCCGCCGCCGCCCGCGCCGCCCGCCGCCGCCGAGACCTCCGCAGCTGCCGCAACCTCCGCCGAGACCTCCGCAGCTGCCGAAACCTCCGCCGACGCCACCCCGACGGCCACCGTGTCGTCGTCCGGTGCGGACGCCGAACCGACCGCGCTGGTACCGGCCGAGCCGACCGCGACGATCGACCGCCAGGCCGTGCCGGACGCCGAGCCCACCGCGCCCGTCGCGGCCGCTGCCAGCACACCAGCCGACGGTACGACGAGCGGCGGCGACGAACCGACGGCCGTCGACGGCCCACCGGTGGCGCCGGAGCAGCGCAAGCCGTCGGCCCCGACGTCGGTCATGCCTCCGCTGAGCCCGGCCGGACGCGCGGCGGTGCCGCCGTCGGACGGCACGAAGCCGACCAACATGCGGCGCAACCTTCTCATCGGTGCCCTGGTGGCTGTGCTGCTGGTCGGTCTCGTGCTGATCGTGCCGCTGCTCACCAGGGGCGACGACGAGACCCCACAGGCCGACCCGACCACGGCCGCCGCCACGTCGGCGCCGGCGTCGACGTCCGCCCCGGCGGTGCCCCCACCCACCACGGGCGCTCCGAGTCCGACGCCGTCGGCCACGCCCTCGGTCGACCCGAACGCGCTGCCGGCCGGCTGGAAGCTGCACAAGGATCCGGCCGGCTTCGCCCTGCCGATCCCCGATGGTTGGGTGCGTAGCCAGGTCGACGGCAGCACGGTCGTCTTCAACCAGTCCAACGGGCCGGGCGAGCTGCTGGTGCAGTGGACCCCCAACCCCAAGAAGGACGCCTACGCCGACTGGAAGAGCCTTGAGAGCGACCGAAAGAGCCTCGTCAACGACTACCAGTACATCAGCATCAAGCGCTGCGACTTCTGGAAGACCTGCGCGGACTGGGAGTGGCTGGAGACTCGGGACGGGACGCGGATCCACGTCCGCAACCGCGGGTTCGTGACGGCCAGCAACCGGGGCTACGCGCTGCGGTGGGAGATCGCGGAGAAGGACTGGCAGGCCAACCTGCCGAACTTCGACCGGATCGCCAAGGGTTTCGTGCCCGACCGTAAGGACTGAAACTCATTCGCATGACCTTCCGTCGTCCGGGGTAATTGACCTTCGACGACGGAAGGAGGCACGACATGGGTTACCGACGGAGGGATGCTCGGCCCCGGCTGGCACTGTGGATGCTCGTGGCGCTCGGCGACGCGATTCTGCTCCTGGTCAGCGCGGGGGTTTCGGTGCTCGTCGCACTGCTCGGCGTCGTGATCGTTGCCGGCCTTGGCGTGGCCGCCTGGCGGATGACCCGCCGGGGCGCGCTGGCTCGTGAGGATGCTGTGGTGTCGGCCCTGAGCCGGCGGCGGGCCTGACCCGTACCGATGGTGTGGCGGCAGCCGGACCGATTGTCGACCGTGTGGTGACCGTCGATCCCGCTGCCGCCAACGGCCCGATCAGGTGTTGTTGGCCAGTGCGATCAGCCGGCTCCGGTCACCGTTCCAGTAGTTGCGGTCCACGTTGCCGCTGATCCCGGAGACGGCGCCCGTGCTGGTGTACTGCCAGAAGCTCCACACCGACGCGCCGGCCGGCAGGGCGCCGGGCGTGCTCGACCAGCGGGCCAGCCAGAGCGGGTGGTTCGCCCACGGGCCGGTCCAGCTGCCGGTGCACTGGTTCCAGAAGCTGGTGGTGGTGTAGATGACCGCGTACCGGCCGGTGCGCGAGCGGTAGGTGTTCAGGAAGTCCTGCACCCAGTTGCGCATGCCGGTGGTGCTCAGCCCGTAGCAGTAACCGCCGGTGTAGGGGTTGGCTTCGAGGTCGAGCGCGGCTGGCAGGGTGCGGCTGTCCGCCGACCAGGCGCCACCGTTGGACGCCAGGTAGTTGGCCTGGGTGGAACCGGCGGAGATGTTCGGCCGGGCGAAGTGGTACGCCCCGCGGATCACGCCGGCGTTGTAGGCGTTGACGTAGTTGGCGTTGAAGTTCGGGTCCTTGTAGCTGGTGCCCTCGGTCGCCTTGATGAAGGCGAACTCGATGCCCGCGTTGCGGACGCTGGTCCAGTTGATGCTGCCCTGGTAGCGGGACACGTCGATGCCGGGGGTGGTGGCCGCCGCCGCCGGACCGGCGGTTGCGACCAGGGTCGCCGCCGCGGTGGCGAGGACGGTGAGGCTGGCCGCGAGCACGCGGCGCAGCGGTGATGTGGTACGGGCCATGGGTGCCTCCAGGGACGCCGGTCTATTGACGCCCATCTTTGGAGATAACTGCCCTAGATCGCAAGGGTTCCTGAAGAAAGTTTCATCGACGGGCGTCGGTCTCCCCGGTGACCGGAGTGCGACGGATCGGCGAGGTGGCCGGGGATCGACACCGGAGCGCCGCCGGTAGGCTCGCGCCCCATGATGTCGATCGACGGACTGGGCGA
This sequence comes from Micromonospora parastrephiae, assembly GCF_016802865.1. Classification (GTDB taxonomy): domain Bacteria; phylum Actinomycetota; class Actinomycetes; order Mycobacteriales; family Micromonosporaceae; genus Micromonospora; species Micromonospora parastrephiae. The sequence goes on from NZ_JAEVHM010000340.1 coordinate 2,420, forward strand.
CCTGTGGGACACGCTGTTCGGCGCGCAGCCGGACCCGCCCCCGCTGCTGGTGCTGATCACCGCCGCTGTCGCGCTGGTGGTGGTGTCGACCCGACTGCCGTGGCGGATCGCCCGCAACGCCATCACCATCGCCCACGAGGGCGGGCACGCACTCGTCGCCCTGCTCACCGGCCGCAGGCTGCGCGGCATCCGGCTGCACTCGGACACCTCCGGGTTGACGCTCTCCGCCGGTCGACCCACCGGGCCGGGCATGATCCTCACCCTGCTCGCCGGTTACGTCGCCCCGCCTCTGGTGGGGCTGGCCGGCGCCTGGCTGCTCGGCGGCAACCGGATCACGCTGCTGCTCTGGGTGGCGGTAGCGCTGCTGCTCGCCATGCTCGTCATGATCCGCAACGCCTTCGGCGTGGTGTCGCTGCTGGTCACCGGCGCTCTGGTGTTCGTCGTCTCCTGGTACGCCACCCCGCAGGTGCAGGCCGCGTTCGCGTACACCGGTGTGTGGTTCCTGCTGCTCGGTGGGGTGCGACCGGTGGTGGAGTTGCAACGACTGCGCTCGCGCGGCCGGATGCCCGCCTCCGACGCCGACCAGCTCGCCGGGCTGACCCCGTTCCCGGCGTTCTTCTGGGTCACCGTCTTCGCCCTGGTCAACCTGGCCGCCCTGATCACAGGAGCCCTGCTACTGGCAAGCCCGTTCCTCCCCAACGGGGGCCCCAAGCTCTGACCCCCCGGTCGATCATGGAGTTGTGGTGGGTCATGAAAGCCGCGATCCATCCGCAACCGGGCACCACAACTCATGATGACGGGGGGCGGGGGGCGGGGGGCGG
>NZ_JAEVHM010000341.1 GCF_016802865.1 Micromonospora parastrephiae
GGCGGCGGCGGCGCGGGAGGAGGCGTTCGGGGGCAAACCGCCGGAGCTGGCCGGCCCGCTGACCCTCGCGCAGAGCATCAACGCGGCGCTCGCCGACGGTCTGCTCGACCACCCGCAGATGGCGATCTTCGGCGAGGACGTGGCCGCCAAGGGCGGGGTGTACGGGGTGACCAAGGGTTTGCGCGACCGGTTCGGGGTGGCCCGGGTCTTCGACACCCTGCTCGACGAGACGTCGGTGCTGGGGTTGGGGTTGGGCGCGGGGCTGGCCGGGATGCTGCCGGTGCCGGAGATCCAGTATCTGGCGTACCTGCACAACGCCGAGGACCAACTGCGCGGCGAGGCGGCCACCATGCAGTTCTTCTCGCGGGGGGCGTTCCGTAACCCGATGGTGGTGCGGGTGGCCGGGCTGGCGTACCAGGAGGGGTTCGGCGGGCACTTCCACAACGACAACTCGGTGGCCGTACTCCGGGATGTGCCGGGTCTGGTGGTCGCGGTGCCGGCGCGGCCGGACGACGCCGCGCCGATGCTGCGGACCTGCCTGGCCAGCGCGGCGGTGGACGGCAGCGTCTGCGTGTTCCTGGAGCCGATCGCGCTGTACCACACCCGCGACCTGTACGCCGACGGCGACGGGGAGTGGCTGGCGGGTTATCCGGAGCCGGGCGCGTGGGTGGCCGGGCACGTGCCGGTCGGCCGGGCCCGGGTCTACCGGGTGGGCTCCGCCGACGACCTGACCATCATCACCTTCGGTAACGGGGTGCGGATGTCGCTGCGGGCGGCGGCCGTCCTCGCCGAGGAGGGGGTGGGCACCCGCGTGGTGGACCTGCGCTGGTTGGCCCCGCTGCCGGTGGCCGACATCATCCGGGAGTCCTCGGCGACGGGCCGGGTGCTGGTGGTGGACGAGACGCGCCGTTCCGGCGGGGTCGGCGAGGGGGTCATCGCCGCGCTGGTCGACGCCGGATATGTGGGTGCGGCGCGTCGAGTAGCCGGAGTTGACTCGTTTGTACCATTAGGTCCGGCAGCGCGTCACGTACTGGTCTCCGCGGAAGCCATTACCGACGGTGCCCGTACGCTGCTGGCACGGTAAATTCCGTTGCACCCGGTGCGCCACTTGCGCGCAGAGGCACAAGTGTGTGGACTTTGCCTGACGGCGTCGGTCCGACGCCGCGAGCAGGGACGAGATGAGGAGGCACGCGACAGTGAGCGCGACCGCTGGTCAGGCCGCCGACGGGGTACGCAGCCTGGCGGACCGGTTCGGGATCGAACCGGGGATGGTCGTCATGGAGATGGGGTACGACGACGACGTCGACCAGGATCTCCGCGACGCCCTGACCGACCGCTGTGGAGATCTGGTCGACGAGGACACCGACGAGGTGGTCGACGCGGTGCTGGTCTGGTACCGCGACGGCGACGGTGATCTCTTCGAGCTTCTCGTCGACGCCCTCGGCCCGCTGGCCGACAACGGGGTCGTGTGGCTGCTCACGCCGAAGGCGGGGCGTGAGGGGCACGTCGAGCCGAGCGAGGTCGCGGAGTCCGCGCCCACGGCCGGCCTCCAGCAGACCTCGACCGTCAACGCCGGCCGGGACTGGAGCGGTGCCCGCCTGGTGCTGCGCCGTGGGGCCAAGGCCAAGAAGTAGCCTCCGGCCGTTGCACACGCTCGGCGGTCGGTACCGCCGGGTGTGGCAGGTTGCTGCCGTCCCTGACCCGACCGAGGAGTTCACATGCCCATCGAGGTTGGTGCCGAGGCACCGGACTTCGTGCTGAAGGACCAGAACAACCAGGAGGTCCGGCTCTCCGACTTCCGCGGTCGGCGCACCGTGCTGCTGGTCTTCTACCCGCTCGCCTTCACCGGCACCTGCCAGGGTGAGTTGTCCGAGGTGCGGGACAACCTCGACGAGTACGTGAACGACGACGTCCAGGTGCTGACGGTCAGCGTCGACTCGGCCTACAGCCACAAGGTCTGGGCCGACCGCGAGGGCTACCAGTTCCCCATGCTGGCCGACTTCTGGCCGCACGGCGCCGTCGCCCAGGCGTACGGGGTCTTCAACGACGTCGCCGGCTTCGCCAACCGGGGCACCTTCGTCATCGACAGGAGCGGCGTGGTGCGCTTCGCCGAGATGAACGGCCCGGGCGAGGCCCGCGACCAGCAGGGCTGGCGCAAGGCCATCGCGGAAGCGGCCATCTGACCGGGGTACGCCGTGCGTCCGGGCCGGCGGCAAGCAGGTAAGCTTGCCAGCCACCGGCCCGCCACACGGGGCGTTCCGGGCGCGTAGCTCAGTGGGAGAGCACCCGCCTTACAAGCGGGGGGTCGCAGGTTCGAAACCTGCCGCGCCCACAACCCTTCGACCAGGAGTCGCCGACCCGCCAGAAAGCCGTGGACCGGGCGGTGCGCCTCGTGCCCGATCGGGTTCGCCGTCGTTCCACACCGAACGGGGCTACCTGGTCACGAGGTTGCGCAGTGCCGCGATGGCCGCCCGGTCGCTGACCTCGGCGTAGATCTTCCTGTCGGCGCCGACCATGACGACGTACGGGCACTTCTGGTCGTCGCCGGTCATCGTCTTCTCCAGCAGCTTGCGGCCGGTCGCGGCCTCGTACACCCGCAGACGCCAGCTCGTGCGCACCAGCGGCAGGGTCTGCGGCTTCGGGTCGTCGAACTTGCAGGTGCGGATCGTCGAGCCGGCGCTGACCCGGTCCAGGCAGGCGACCATCTGCACCGTCCTGGGGTCCTCCGACGCCCACGTCTGCTCGACCTTCTTGGACAGGCCCAGGTCGTAGTAGTAGCCGTCGTCCTTGTAGCGCAGGCCCGGGGTGTCCGCCAGGAGCAGGACGACCGGGTGTGGCGCCTTCCCGGCCCGTTTGGGCAGCTCGGGGTAGTAGACGTCCTCGTCGCACACCCGGTTCAGGTCCTCGATCTTCTCCGCCGGGTACGCGCTGGCCTGCGGCCCCTGCACGACGGGCTCCTCGACCGGGGTGGGGGTGGCGCTCGCCGTCGGGCCGCCGCCGGTCGAGGGCCCCGCCGGCGCGGTGGCCTTCGGGCCGGACGCGGCGGTCTCCTCGTCGCGCAGCAGGAAGAAGCCGCCGACCAGGCCGAGGCAGAGCACCAGCAGGACGACCACGACGCCTCCGACGACGGCGGCGACGATGGCGGAGTGGTTCGAGCCGGTGGGCGGCGTCGCGCCGACCCAGCCGGGGGCGCCGACGGTGACGCCGGGCTCCGACGGCATGCCGACG
>NZ_JAEVHM010000342.1 GCF_016802865.1 Micromonospora parastrephiae
CCTGCATTTCACCCACCACAAGTCCATGATCGACGCGGTTGGGGTGGGGTGGGGTGGGGGCCGGTCCGCCGGGTGCCGGACCCCTCAGGCGGCCCGGCGGACCGGTGATCTGGTTGGCCGGTCCGGGCATCAGGCCCGCCGGACCGCGCGGTCATCTGGCCGTTGCCGCCCTTGGTGCCGTGGTGGAAGGTGCGGCTCCGGTGCCGGCGAGACCTCTTCGCAGCTGCGGTTCCTCGCGGGATGGACGCCCGGGGGACGGGGTCACATTCCGGTGGTGACGCCGTGGCTCGGGGGACGAGCACGGCGACGGGGCACGACGGGGCACATGGGGAAGACGCGGAGCCCTGCCCTGGCTCCCACCACCCGATGCGACGGCTCCCGCGATCGAGGAACGCGCTTTACCGTAACCGATCGGCAACAACTTTGGAAGCGCTCCCACCATCGACGTTCGTGTTCGTCGCAGGCGACGCGTCCCCAGCCCCGGGGCACCGCCGTCACCCGCACCGGGCGAGGACGGGTCACCCCGGCCGGCGGCAGGATCGGATCCCGGCGGACCTGCGGCCACGGCCGTCGGACGGGCCGCCACCGGAACGCACCGGAGGAGGGACAGATGGCCATCGCGACGACCAGCCGCACCGACCAGGACATCCAGTCCGCCGTACTCGACGAGCTGACCTGGGAACCGCGCGTGCAGCCGCACGAGATCGGCGTGACCGTCGACGAGGGCGTCGTCACGCTCACCGGCCGGGTGGACGGCTACGCGAAGAAGTGGGCCGCCGAGCGGGCCGCGCACCGGGTCGTCGGAGTCCGAGCGGTCGCCAACGACCTGGCCGTCCGGCTGCCCGGCAGCGCGGAACGCGCAGACCCCGACCTGGCCGCCGCGGCCGGGCACGCGCTGGAGTGGGACGCGTTCGTACCCGTCGAGAAGCTTCGGGTGACCGTTTCGGCCGGCTGGGTGACGCTGCACGGCGAGGTCGAGTGGGAGTACCAGCGCCGTGCCGCCGAGCGATCCGTCGGCCGGCTGACCGGCGTACGCGGGGTGAGCAACGGGATCACCGTCCGCCCGGCCGCACCGCCGGACGGCCAGAACCTGGCCGGCCGGATCGTCGACGCACTCGCGCGCGCCGGAGCCACCGAGGCCGAACGGATCACCGTGCGGGTGCACGGCGACACCGCGGTGCTCGCCGGGCTGGTGCACTCGATGCCCGAGCGGGCCGAGGTGGAGCAGGTGGTCTGGTCGGCGCCGGGCATCCGGGAGGTGCAGAACCACATCGCGGTCGCGCCGGTGCTGCGCTGACCGCCAACGCGGAACCACCCGGGACGGGTGAGCCGGCCTCACCCGCCCGGGGTGCAGGCTGGGGGCATGAGTGATCCGAACGGGCTGATCCAACCGGGGAGTCCCGCGCCCGGCTTCACCCTGGCGGCTACCCCGGACGGGCACCAGATCGGGCCGGAGCAGTTCCGGGGCCGGCCGGTCGTGCTCGCCTTCTATCCCGCCGACTGGAGCCCGGTCTGCGGTGACCAGATGGCGCTCTACCAGGCGGCTGCGCCGGTGTTCGACCAGTACCAGGCGGCGCTGCTCGGCATCTCGGTGGACAGCATCTGGTCACACCGCGCGTTCGCGCAGGCCCGGGGCATCGAGTTCCCGCTGCTGGCCGACTTCGAGCCCAAGGGCGAGGTGGCCCGCCGCTACGGCGCGTACGCCCCGCGGGGTGAGGCGGACCGGGCGCTGGTGGTGCTCGACCAGACCGGGACGGTGACCTGGAGCCACCTCTCCGCACCCGACGTCAATCCGGGCGCGGACGGCATCTTCGACGCGCTGGACCGGCTCGCCCAGCAGGGGGTGGTGACTCGATGACCACGCCACTTCAGGTCACCGCCCGACTGCGGGATCCGGTGACCGCCGAGGACCACGCCCGTGGGCCGGTCGACGCGCCGGTGACCGTCGTCGAGTACGGCGACTTCCAGTGTCAGTTCTGCGGTGCCGCGTACCCCAACCTGCACGAACTGCTGCGGCAGCGGGCCGACACCGTGCGCCTGGTCTACCGCTACTTCCCGATCGCCAACGTGCACCCGCACGCCGAACGCGCCGCCGAGACCGCCGAGGCGGCGGCCTCCCGAGGCCGGTTCTGGGAGATGCACGACTGGCTCTACGAGCACCAGGACCAGTTGGACCCGGTGCACCTCTCGCTCGGCGTCGAGCAGGTCGGTCTGCCGGCGGACGAGGTGAACGCGGAGGTGGAGAGCCGGACGCACGCCGACCGGGTACGCCGCGACTTCGTGGGCGGCATCCGCAGCGGTGTGAACGGCACCCCGACCCTCTTCGTCAACGAGGTTCGACACGAGGCCGGGTACGACCTGCCCGACCTGCTGGCCGCGGTGGACGCCGCCGCCAACGCCTGACCGCCGGAAGGCTCAGATCAGGCGCAGCTCGCGCGCCCGCCGGACCGCTTCGCGCCGGCGGGTCGCGTCGAGCTTGCGGTAGATGTTGCGGACGTGGGTCTTCACCGTGTTGACCGACAGGGACAGCTCGCTGGCGATCTCCACGTTGGACAGGATGCTCTGCAGGTACCGCAGGATGGTCAGCTCCCGTTCGGTGAGCGGCTCGTCGAGCGTGCCCCTCGGCTCGGCCGGCGGTCGCGCCGGGGCGTGGCCGGCGTCCCGCACCAGGTCGCTGATCAGCGCGAAGTGCGCGGTACCCGCGTCCAGGTGCGCGGCCAGCAGATCGCGCACCGGCGGTTCGGCGCGGGTGAAGACCCGCCGGCAGCCCTGCGGGCCGGCCAGATCGAGCACCTGCTCCAGGATCCGGCCCGCTCGCCGGCCATCCCCACCCCGCTCGGCGAGGGCCGCGTCCAGCAGGCCGGCGTCCAGGCGTACCGGCAGGGGCCAGGCCTGTGCCTGCGGCGCCTGCCAGTCCGGCAGCGCCCGGCCGGCGGCACCGGTGTCGCCGGCCCGTAGCTGCACCCGCGCCAGGCTCACCGCGAGCGCCGGCTCGACCTCCGCACCGGTCAGCAGCTCGCGGGCACCGTCCCGGTCGCCCCGCTCGGAGCGCAGCTCCGCCTCGGCGGCCCGCAGCAGGGCTGCCAGTTCGGCGGCGTCCGGGCCGGCCCGTAGCTGCACCCGCGCCAGGCTCACCGCGAGCGCCGGCTCGACCTCCGCACCGGTCAGCAGCTCGCGGGCACCGTCCCGGTCGCCCCGCTC
>NZ_JAEVHM010000343.1 GCF_016802865.1 Micromonospora parastrephiae
ACTGTCGTCTCATAGTAGCGTAACACGAGATGAGCGCGCTGTCTCGAGCAGATGTATCAAGACTGCCTAGACGAACGCGAACTCATGGACGCTGTAGCTGTAGCATGCTCAGAGGACGCACATCCGAATGAGCAGACCTAGTAGTGTACATGCGATGCCTAGAGACGAGCGACACGATCGATGCAGACGTACGTAGCTGTACATCGATCGAGCTCAGACGACGAGCGACATCGACGATGCTCAGACGTACGTAGCTGTACATCGATCGATGCTCAGACGTACGTCGGCGACCGGCTAGCGTCGTGGCGTGACCCACGCTGCTCCCGTGTCTCCCGTCGACCGTGCCGGCCTGCGACAGCGGGTCGACAAGGCCCTCACCGAGTTCCTGGCCGGCCAGCGGACCCGGTTGACCCGGGTCGACGACGCCCTGGTTCCGGTGGCGGAGGCGATCGAGGCGTTCGTGCTCGGCGGTGGCAAGCGACTGCGTCCGGCCTTCGCGTACTGGGGGTTCCGGGGTGCCGGCGGGGTGGACGGCGACCAGGTGCTCACCGCCCTGGCCGCGCTGGAGTTCGTCCAGGCCAGCGCCCTGATCCACGACGACCTGATGGACCGCTCCGACACCCGTCGCGGCGAGCCGGCGGTGCATCGGCGGTTCGCGCCCGGCACCGGGCGGCCCGCTGGGGCGGTGACCCGGACGGGTTCGGCGACGCCGCCGCGATCCTGCTCGGCGACCTGTGTCTGGTCTGGTCCGACGAGTTGCTGCACTCCGCCGGACTGGACCTGCGGGCGGTGGCCCGGGCCCGGCCGGTCTTCGACGAGATGCGCACGGAGGTCACCGTCGGGCAGTACCTCGACGTGCTGACCCAGGTCACCGGGGACACCTCGGTGGAGCGGGCCAGCAAGGTCGCCCGCTACAAGTCGGCGAAGTACACGGTCGAACGTCCGTTGCTGTTCGGCGCCGCGCTGGCCGACGCGACGCCGGACGTGCGGACGGCCTACTCGGCGTACGGGCTGCCGCTGGGCGAGGCGTTCCAGCTCCGCGACGACGTGCTGGGAGTCTTCGGCGACCCGGCGCTGACCGGCAAACCGGCCGGGGACGACCTGCGCGAGGGCAAGCGCACCTACCTGGTGGCGGCGGCCGTGGAGGCCACCGACGACGCCGGCCGGGAGCTGCTGCTCAGCCAGCTCGGGGACCCGGAGCTGGACGAGCGGGGGGTGGCCCGGCTGCGCGAGCTGATCTCCGCGAGCGGCGCTCTGGCCCGCACCGAGCAGCGGATCGTCACGCTCACCGACAGCGCGCTGGCGGCCCTGGCCGCCGTGGACCTCGACACCGAGGCCCGCCAGGCCCTGGTGGACCTGGCCATAGCAGCGACCGCCGCGCCGACTGACCCCTGCCCGCCCGGTCCCCGCGCCGCCCCGCGCGGTCGATCATGAAGTTATTGCCAGCCCGCGCGGCGTGTCGTGGCAATAACTTCATGATCAACCGGGGGCAGCCCGGGGGCAGCCCGGGGTTGGGGGGTTAGAAGCCCAGGGCTTGGGCGCGGCGTTTGACCTCTCGGGCCTGGTCGCCGGAGAGGGCGGCGGCCGGGGTGGCACCGGGCAGCGAGTCGTCCCGCTCGTACAGCCAGCGCAGCGCGGCCTCGTCGTCGTAGCCGTTGTCGGAGAGCAGGTTGAGCACGCCTGGGAGGTGCTTGAGTACGGTCTCGTTGGCCACCAGGTCCGCCGGAATCCGGCGGACACCGTCGCGGCGGACCGCCAGCAGCTCCCGGTCGCGGATCATCTGGTGCACCTTGCTGATCGACACGTCGAGACGCTCGGCGACGTCGGGCAGGGTGAGCCAGCCGGCCGGGTCGGCGGGTCCGGCGAGCTCGGGGCCGGGCACGGCCTGGTCGGGTACGGGTTCGGTCACCCGAACACCCTGCCACGTCGCCGCCGCGTCGAGCCACCGGCACCCCGGATGACCCGCCCGAACCCGCTTCCGGACCGGCGCTGACCAGCGAATGAGGGGCCGAGGCGGGGGCGGCGAGCGCAGTGGGACGGACCAGGTCGGGCTCCGGCTGTAGCATCCTGTTCAACCTTCACCCCCCGGACACATAGACTCCCTGCCGATGGACACACAGGTCGCCGACACGTTGCTGGGCTCGCTGATCGACGGGCGCTACCGCATTCGCGGTCGCGTGGCCCGTGGCGGCATGGCGACCGTGTACACCGCCACCGACGAACGCCTCGAGCGCACCGTCGCAGTCAAGATCATTCACCCGACCCAGGCGCCCGAGGCCCGCGCCCGGATCGCCAACTTCGTGGCCCGGTTCACCGACGAGGCGAAGACCATCGCCCGGCTGACCCACCCGAACGTGGTGGCGGTCTACGACCAGGGCACCCACGCCGGTCTGCCGTACCTGGTGATGGAGTACGTCCGCGGTCGCACGCTGCGCGACGTGCTGGCCGAGCGGCGCCGACTCAACCCGGACGAGGCGTTGGCCATCGCCGAGCAGATGCTCGCCGCGATCGCCGCCGCGCACCGGGCCGGTCTGGTGCACCGCGACGTCAAGCCGGAGAACGTACTGGTCGCCGAGGCGCCCACCGGCGGCGTCGCCAACCTGGTCGACAGCGTCGTCAAGGTGGCCGACTTCGGGTTGGCCCGTGCGGTCGAGGCGAGCGCCGACGACGAACAGGGCAACCAGCTGATGGCCACCGTGGCGTACGTCGCCCCGGAACTGGTCACCGAGGGCCGGGCCGACCCGCGCACCGACGTCTACTCGGCCGGCATCGTGCTGTTCGAGATGCTCACCGGTCGGGTGCCCTACGACGGTGACCGCCCGGTGGATGTCGCCTGGCAGCACGTCGACCGTGACGTGCCGGCGCCCTCGACGCTGGTGCCGGGCCTGCCGTCGGTTCTCGACGACCTGGTGCAGCGGGCCACCCGGCGCGACCCCGCTGCCCCGGCCCGCCGACGCCGGCGCGCTGCTGGCCGACGTGCAGGTGGCCCGGGACAATCTGGGTGACGCCAACAGCCGTACCGCCGTGCTGCGCCGGGTGACCGACGAGCCGCCGGTCTCCCAGCCGACCATGATGGTCGCCACGGTTCGCCCGGCCGAGCGACCGGCCTGGGCCAGGCTGCCGGAGGGCGGCGGTCAGGGGCCGGGCCGGCGGCGGGCCGCGGCGGAGCCGGCGGAG
>NZ_JAEVHM010000344.1 GCF_016802865.1 Micromonospora parastrephiae
GCCGCGGGGGGCCTCGGCGCCGCCATCCTCGCCCTGGGCGGCGGCTGTGAGTCGGGCATCGGCCTGGTCACCCGGGCCACCGCGCTGGACGCCGCACTGGACACCGCCGACCTGGTGATCACCGGGGAGGGGTCCTTCGACCACCAGTCCCTGCGCGGCAAGGTGGTCGCCGGAGTGGCCGGCGCGGCCCGGGACCGGGGTGTCCCGTGCGTGGTGGTGGCCGGCCAGGTGAGCACCGGCCGGCGGGAGGCCGCGTCGGCCGGAGTGACCGACGCGTACAGCCTGGTGGAGCACTTCGGTGGGGAGCAGGCCGGCGGGCTCGACGCCGCGCTGAGCCGCCCCGCGGACGGGCTGCGCGAGCTGGGCGCCCGGCTGGCCCGGCAGTGGAGCCGCTGAGCGCCCGAAGTCGCCCGGTCAATCGGCCACGACCGGGTCGACCTGCGGCGGGGGTCACGCCACGCGGGTGCGCCCGGCCGGGGCGGCGTACGATCGGGAAAGGACCACAACCGGGAATCACTGGACGGCGCGCGGCGTTGGCCAGTGCGTCCGGACCCAAACCGCGCAGGGAGACTTCCACGTGACCACGCCAGCGCAGACCGAGTCGACCGAGGCCCAGGCCCCTACTTCCGTCGTCCTCACCGACGTCGCGGCGCAGAAGGTCAAGGCCCTGATCGAGCAGGAGGGCCGCGACGACCTGCGGCTCCGCGTCGCGGTGCAGCCGGGTGGCTGCTCCGGCCTGCGGTACCAGCTCTTCTTCGACGAGCGTTCGCTCGACGGTGATGTCGTCACCGATTTCGGTGGTGTCGAGGTCGTCGTCGACCGGATGAGCGCCCCGTACCTTTCCGGCGCGACGATCGACTTCGCCGACCGGATCGACGCCCAGGGCTTCACCATCGACAACCCCAACGCGGGCAACTCCTGCGCCTGCGGTGACTCCTTCAACTGAGTCGCGCGCCACGCACCAGCGATGACGGGGCCGTCCTTCGGGACGGCCCCGTCCTTCGTGTCGGGATGGCGGTGGGAGCGGTTCCGGGAAGTCCGCGCTGGTGGTTGCGGGCCGGTTGCCGTTGTCCCACCGACCGGACACCGCCGGGTGGCCGGGCCGGTAGGCTGACCGCGCCCTGCTCCCGACCCCGAGGGTTGACATGAAGATCGCCGTGACCGGCTCGATCGCCACCGATCACCTGATGAGCTTCCCCGGCCGCTTCGCCGACCAGTTCATCGCCGATCAGCTGCACAAGGTGTCCCTCTCCTTCCTGGTGGATGATCTGGTGCTGCGCCGCGGCGGCGTGGCGGCGAACATCTCCTTCGGCATGGGGCAGCTGGGCCTGCGCCCGGTTCTGCTCGGGGCGGTCGGCGCCGACTTCGCCGACTACCGCTCCTGGCTGGAGCGGCACGGCGTCGACTGCGACTCGGTGCACGTCAGCGAGGTCGCGCACACCGCCCGCTTCGTCTGCACCACCGACACCGACATGTGCCAGATCGCCTCGTTCTACGCCGGCGCGATGAGCGAGGCCCGCAACATCGAGCTGGCCCCGGTCGCCGAACGGCTCGGCGGTCTGGACCTCGTGGTGGTCAGCGCCAACGACCCGGAGGCGATGCTGCGGCACTCGGCCGAGTGCCGCGCCCGCGGGTACGCGTTCGCCGCCGACCCGTCGCAGCAGCTCGCCCGCATGCCGGGTGAGGACGTGGTGGCGCTGATCGAGGGCGCCGAGTACCTGATGACCAACGACTACGAGAAGTCGCTGTTGCAGAGCAAGGCGCAGCTGAGCGACGACCAGCTGCTGGACCTGGTCAAGGTGCGGGTCACCACGCTGGGCAAGCACGGCGTCGAGATCGCCGGGCGTGGTATCGACCCGATCCACGTGCCCATCGCGCGGGAGATCCGGGCGGTCGACCCGACCGGGGTGGGCGACGGCTTCCGGGCCGGCTTCTTCACCGCGCTCTCCTGGGGCGTCGGCCTGGAACGCGCCGCCCAGGTCGGCTCGCTGCTGGCCACGCTCGTGCTGGAGACGGTCGGCACCCAGGAGTACGAGGTCCGCCGCGACCTGTTCGTCAAGCGCCTGGCCGAGTCCTACGGCGACACCGCCGCCGACGAGGTCCGCCCCCACCTCCTCCCGTAATCCGCCCAACCCCATCCCGGGCCCCCGCGCCTCGTCGAGGCAGAACACGAGCTCGCGGGGGCAGGGACGGGGTCAGTGGGTGCGGCGGATGTCGTAGGCGGGGCCGTCCGGGCCGGTGATGGCGGCCAGGAACTCCTGGCCGCGCATCCGGCACCAGGCGGGGATGTCGACCGCCGCCGCCGGGTCGTCGGCGAGTACCCGGACGACCGTGCCGACGGGCACCTGGGGCATCCGGCGGGCCGCCGCGATGACCGGCAACGGGCAACGTTGACCCCGGCAGTCGAGGACCTCGTCGGGCATCGTCACAGCCCCACCACCCCGGCCTCGGCGCGCAGTCCGGCGACGATCCCGGGCAGCTCGGCGAGGAACCGCTCGACGTCCGCCTCGGTCGTCTCCCGGTGCAGGCTGACGCGGACGTTGCCGTGCGAGAGCACCCCCATCGCCTCCAGCACGTGCGAGGGCCGCAGCGTGGACGAGGTGCAGGACGAGCCGGACGACACCGCGAAGCCGCGCCGGTCCAGCGCGTGCAGCAGCGTCTCGCCGTCGACGTACAGACAGGAGAAGGTGACCAGGTGGGGAAGCCGGAGCACCGGGTCGCCGACCACCTCCACGTCGGGCACCTCCGCCGCGACCCGCGTCCGGATCCGGTCCACCAGCGGCGCCAGCCGGGCCTCCTCGGCCGCGGCGTCGGCCGCCGCGGCGCGCAAACTCGCCGCCGCCGCCACCACCGCGGGCAGGTTCACCGACCCGGGGGTACGCCCACCCTCCCGTTCGTCGGCCGGCCACGGTGACTCCCAGCGGGTGCCCTTGCGCACCGCCAGCAACCCCACCCCGGGCGGGCCGCCCCACTTGTGCGCGCTGGCGGTGAGCACCGACCAACCGGCCGGCAGCGGCACCCGCCGACCGACCTGCGCCGCGTCGGACGTACAGCGGCACCCCGGCGTCGGCGCAGGCGGCGGCCGCCTCGGCGACCGGTTGCACGGTGCCCACCTCGTGGCTGGCGCTGATCAGCGCGGCCAGCGCGACCCCGGGGGCGCGGACGGCGTCCCG
>NZ_JAEVHM010000345.1 GCF_016802865.1 Micromonospora parastrephiae
GCGCTGGCCGGAGTCCGTCGGGTCGCCGTGCTGCTGGTCGACGGGCTCGGATGGTACCAGGTGCCGACCGCCGCCCCGTACGCGCCGACGCTCGCCGGGCTCGCCGCGACGGTGGGTCGTCCGCTGATCGCCGGTTTCCCGTCCACCACCCCGACCAGCCTGGTGTCGCTGGGCACCGGCGTCGCGCCGGGCGCACACGGGGTGCTCGGCTTCACCGTGCGGGTGCCCGGCACGGACCGGGTGCTCACCCACACCGACTGGGCCGGGGATCCGGCGCCGTTGAGCTGGCAGCCGGTGACCACTCAGCTGGAGCGCGCCCGCGCCGCCGGCGTGACGACGACCGTGGTGAGCCGGCCGGAGTTCGGCGGCAGCGGGTTGACCCTGGCCGCCAACCGGGGCGGGAACTTCCGGGGCGCCGCCGGCGTGGACGCGGTGGCCACCACCATGCTGGCGGCGCTGGCCGGCGGCGCCGGACCGACCCTGGTCTCCGGCTACCACGCCGACCTGGACCGGCACGGCCACGTCAGCGGAGTCGACTCGGCACCCTGGCGGATCGCGGCGGGCGAGGTGGACGCGCTGGTCGCCCGGCTGGTCGACGGGCTGCCGCCGGACGCGGCGCTGCTGGTGACCGCCGACCACGGCCAGCTCGACATTCCCGCCGAGCACCGCTTCGACCTGGACACCGATCCCCGGCTGCGCGACGGAATCCGGGTGGTGGCTGGCGAGGCCCGGGTCCGCTACCTGCACGTCGTGCCGGGCGCGGTCGACGACGTGGTGGCCGCCTGGTCGGCGGTCCTCGGCGACGCCGCGCGGGTACGCACCCGCGACGAGGTGGTGGCCACCGGCTGGTTCGGGCCGGTGCCCGAGGAGCATCTCGGGCGGATCGGCGACGTGGTGGTGACCTGCAACGACACGTACGCGGTCATGGCCAGCCGCACCGAACGGCCGATGGCGTCGAAGCTGGTGGCCTACCACGGATCGGACACCGCGGCCGAGCTGACCGTGCCGCTGTTGGTCGTGCGGGGCTGACCGGCGCACGGTCCGGCCCGCTGGCCGCTGGTGTTGTCGTACCGCCGGGTTAACCTGCCGGGATGGGCCGCAGTCAGTCGTTGCCCCGGGGCGGGGATCCACGCTTCGGGCCGGACGCCGACGATTCCGCCAGCCCGATCCTGCACGTCGACATGGACGCCTTCTTCGCCGCCGTCGAGGTGCGCCGCCGACCCGAGTTGCGCGGCCGAGCGGTGATCGTCGGCGGTGTCGGCCCGCGGGGTGTGGTCAGCTCGGCCAGCTACGAGGCCCGCCGCTACGGCGTCCGCAGCGCGATGCCGACCAGCCAGGCCCGGGCGCGCTGCCCGCACGCCGTCTACCTGTCACCGGATTTCACCGCCTACACGGCCGCCTCCCGGGCGGTGATGCAGATCTTCCGGGACGTCACCCCACTGGTCGAGCCGCTCTCCCTCGACGAGGCGTTCCTCGACGTGACCGGCGCCCGCCGACTCTTCGGCTCGCCGGCCACCATCGCCCGGCTGATCCGCCGCCGGGTCGTCGACGAGCAGGGGCTGACCTGCTCGGTCGGGGTGGCGCCGAGCAAGTTCGTGGCCAAGCTCGGTTCGACCCGCGCCAAGCCCGACGGTCTGCTGGTCGTGCCCCCGGGGCAGGTCCTCGACTTCCTGCACCCGCTCCCGGTGGGCGCGCTCTGGGGGGTGGGGGAGCGGGCCGCGGAGACGCTGCGCCGGCTCGGCCTGGCCACCGTCGGTGACCTGGCCGAGGCCCCGCTGGGCATGCTCCGCAAGGCGGTCGGCGCGGCGTCGGCGGCCCACCTGCACGAGCTGGCCTGGGGACGGGACCCGCGTCGGGTCAGTCCCGAGCACATCGACAAGTCCATCGGCGCCGAGGTGACCTTCGACGCCGACGTGGCCGACCCGCTGGAGATCCGTCGCGCCCTGCTCGCGCTCAGCGCGAAGGTCGGCGTGCGGTTGCGGGGCTCCGGGCAGGTGGGGCGCACGGTCACCCTCAAGGTCCGGCTGGCCGATTTCCGCACCGTCAACCGCTCCCGCACCCTCGGCGTACCCACCGACACGGCCCGCGAGATGTTCGACACGGTGTGGGCGCTCTTCACCACGCTGGACCCGGGCGAGCGGATCCGCCTCGTCGGTGTCCGGGTGGAGGGCCTCGCCCCCGCGCAGGGCGCACCCCGGCAGCTCACCCTCGGCGCGCCCGAGCGCGGTTGGCGGGAGGCGGAAGCCGCCGCGGACGCCGCTGCTGCCCGATTCGGGCGGTCCGTCATAGGTCCGGCCAGTCTGATGGGCGACCGTGATCCCCGTCGAAACGAAAATCCACCCCACCCGTAGGTCGTCCCGCTTTCCGACGCGCGACCCCCCTCGTAGACTTGCGGGTAAGCAGCCGGTTGGCTGCCACGGTCTGTCGGCCCGAGTGGGCCCGACCAACGTGACCGGGGAGGAGTGCCGTGCCGCTCTCGGAGCACGAGCAGCGGCTGTTCGAGCAGATCGAGCGGTCGCTTGCCGAGGACCCCAAATTCGCCTCGGCCGTGCGCGCCAGCGATCCGCGCTTCCATGCGCGGCGTCGCCTGCTCGTCGCTGCCGGCGTGATCATCGCTGGTTTGGCTCTACTGGTCTATGGCGCGGTGATCAAGACTCCACCGCTGGCGGTGGCGGGCTTCGTCGTCATGCTGGCCTCGGCCGCGTTCGCGGTGCAGTCGCACCGGCGGGCGCAGTCACCCGACCTGCACGTGGTGGGCGGCACGACGAGTCGTCGTCGTCCCCGCGGCGGTGGCCGATCCGGTCGCCGGCCGTCGCTCCTGGACCGCATGGAGGACAGGTGGCGGCAGCGCCCGGAGGGGCACCGCTGAGCCCGTCCCGCCGCTGAGGCGGGCCGTACACCGCGACGAGCGGGTCGCCGGAAGACAGCCCCGGCGGCCCTGCCGTATCCGCGCGCCTCGTTCCGCTGCCACCGGCACCGCAGCGCACACTCCACGTCGCCTCGCCCAAGGTCTCGCGCCGTCATCACCCCGCCCTGGCCTGAGCCGGCTCGGCGTCGTCTCGCCACGGCACCCATGATCACTTCATGGTGATTAGTGCGATGGGGAGGCTGAGGCAGGGCTGGCCGTGCCAGGGGGCGGCGGCGGAGCACCGCCGCCGCC
>NZ_JAEVHM010000346.1 GCF_016802865.1 Micromonospora parastrephiae
CGACGGTGGTGGCGGTGGTTGCTTGTTGGGCGATGGTGGGGTTTTGGAAGATGTGTCGGAGGGTGAGGTGGAGTCCGGCGTTGTCGGCGGCGGCGGTGGCGCGGAGGGCCAGTAGGGAGTCGGCGCCGAGGTCGAAGAGGTTGTCGTTGATGCTGATCTTGGGGAGGTTGAGGAGGTTCTGCCAGATGGTGCTGAGGGCGTTTTCGGTGGGGGTGCGTGGGGGGACGTGTTCGTGGCCGCTGCTGTGGGTGGCGGGGTCGGGTAGCGCGGTCCGGTTGATTTTGCCGTTGCTGGTCAGGGGTAGTTGGTCCAGCTCGATGACGGTGGCGGGGATCATGTATTCCGGGAGTCTGCTGCGCAGCCAGTCGCGGATGTCCTCGATGGGCAGCTCGGTGGTGGTGTCGGCCACGACGTAGGCGACGAGTCGCCGGTTCCCGCGGGGGTCGCCGTGGGCGGTCACCACGGCGGCGGTGATGTCCGGGTGCGTGGCCAGGGTGGCCTCGATCTCGCCCAGCTCGATGCGGAACCCGCCGATCTTGACCTGGAAGTCTTCCCGGCCGAGGAACTCGATGGTGCCGTCGGGCAGGTAACGGCCGAGGTCACCGGTGCGATAGAGCCGTTCACCGGTGTCGGGATGCACCACGAAACTCGCGGCGGTGCGGTGCGGGTCACGCCAGTAGCCCTGGGCCACGCCGACGCCGCCGATATACAACTCTCCGGGAACCCAGATCGGACGGGGTTGCCGGTCGTGGTCCAGCACGTGGAAGCTCTGGTTGGTCAGCGGCCGGCCATAGGGAATGCTGCTCCAGGACGGATCCACCCGCTCGATCGGGTGGTGGATCGACCAGATCGCCGCCTCGGTGGCGCCACCCAGACTGATCACCGACAGGTCCTCGATCACCTCACGCGCCCGGCCGGCAGCGACAGCGGAATCCAGTCACCGGACAGCAACGCCAGCCGCAGCGACGCCCCGTCGGACCCGCCCCGCTGCGCCAACTGCTCGACGAACAACTCGAACAGCGCCGGAACCGAATTCCACACCGTCACCTGATGCCGCGCCACCAGCTGCGCCCAGTGCTCCGGATCCCGACCGGTGCCCGGATCGGGCATCACCACCACCCCACCGGCGGCCAGCATCCCGAACACGTCCCACACCGACAGGTCGAAACTCAGCGACGACACCGCCAGGACCCGGTCACCGGGACCCAGATCCCACCGCCGGTTGACGTCCACCACCGTGTTCAACGCCGCCCGGTGATCGACCATCACCCCCTTGGGCAGCCCGGTGGAACCGGAGGTGAAGATGACATAGGCCAGATCCGTCGCGGACTGCACCGCCGGCAACGCCGCGTCATCAACACCGCTCCACTGCGACTCGTCGTCGACCGACCACACCGACAGCCCGTCCGGCCACGACAACCGACCAGCCACCGCCTGCTGCGTCAACACCACCCGCACCCCGGTGACGTCGAACAGATGCTCCCGCCGCGGCGCCGGCAACCCCGGGTCCACCGGCACATACGCCGCTCCCGACTCCAACACCCCCAACGCCGCGACGACCTGCTCCCACCCCTTGTCCATGCACACCGCGACCAACTCACCCGGACGCGCCCCCGCCATCCGCAACCGACGACCCACCCGACGGGCACGCCGCAGCAACTCGGCATAGGTCAACGACCCCGACGACGACACCACCGCCAACGCCTGCGGCTGCGCCACCGCCCGATCCGCCACCACCTGATGCAACAACCCCGACGGCACCGGCCCCGCCACGTCATTCGCCCGCGCACACACCTCACCCACCGTCGCCGGCAACGGCACCAACCGACCCGGCGACTCCCACGCCCCCTCCTCAACGGCCAACCGCCGCAACAAACCCTCATACGCGGCGAACGCCTCATCCAACAAACCCGCCGGGAACAACGCCTCCACCGCGTCCCAACTCACCACCAACGCGTCGCCCTGCTCATAGACCTGACAATCCACATGCACCTGCGGCGTCTGCGACACCGCCTCCACGAACCGACCCAACCCAGGGACCACCCCCTCGGCACCCCCCGGCATCGGCCGACCCAACACGCTGGTGAACACCACCGGCATCGCCGCCCGCGCAGGACCATGCACCCGCGCCAACTCCCGCAACACCCGCACCCCACCAAACGCCCGATGCTCCAGATCCCGCCACAACTGCTCCTGCAACCGACGCACCCGCTGCCCGAAGCCCCCCTCCCCAGCCGCGTCCACCTCCAACAACACCAACCCGGTGAAGTCACCGATCACCCGCTCCACATCCGGATGCACCGGCAACCGATCCCCCACCGTCACATTCACCGTGAACCGCGGCTGACGCGCCCACACCGACAACACCTGCGCATACGCCGCACACAACAACGCCGACGGCGTCACCCCCCACGACTGCGCCCGATCCCGCAACGCACCCCACACCCCCGACTCCACCCGGAACTGCCGACGCACGAACCGAGTCGGACCCGACACCCCCACCACCGGCAACTCCGGCGCCGGCGGCAACTCCTCCAACCGCCCCAACCAGTAATCCCGCGCCCGCCGATACGTCTCCCCCGACTCCACCTGCCCCAACGACAGAACATAATCCCGAAACGTCAACTCCAAGGGCGCCAACTCCACCCCCGGATCCGCATACAACGCCGCCCACTCACTCAAGAAAACCTGCACCGACGTCGCATCCGCGATCAACAGATCCAAACTCAAATGAACCCGAGTCACCCCACCCGGCAAACGCTGCGCCACCAACCCGAACAACGGAAACGAATCAGCCCGCCGCACCTCATGCGACAAACGATCCCGCACCACACCCACCCGCACCGCCGCATCCTCCACCGACAGCGACGACAAATCCTCCCACTCCACACCCAACACCACACCATCCAACACCTGCTGCCGACCATCACCCCGCACCACAGCCCGCAACATCCCATGCCGATCCAACAACCGACGCAAAACCTCATCAGCCCGCGCCACATCAAAATCCACCGACTCAAACTGCACATACAAATGAGTCGACACATCACCCAACTCAAACAACCCCGACCGACCCAACCAATACGCCTGCTGCACATCAGTCAAACCAAACGGCTCACCCCACCCCGCACGATCCACCACCACCACCGGCAAGTC
>NZ_JAEVHM010000347.1 GCF_016802865.1 Micromonospora parastrephiae
CTCGGGCGGCACGGCCGGCTCGGGCGGCACGGCCGGCTCGGGCGGCACGGCCGGCTCGGGCGGCACGGGAGGGGTCACCGGCGCCGACAGGTCGTCGGAGGTCATCGGGCCGGCCGGCGACAAGGGCGTCTCCTCGCGGAGCGCGGTCGGCGTCGGCGGCGACCAGGGCCAGGGGTCCAGCTCGAACGGGCCGGCGATGAACAACCAGAGCACCAGGGCGCCGAGACCGCCACCGACCAGCGACGGCAGCGCGTCGAAGACATCCGCGCCGGGACGGGTCAACGCGGCGGCCACACCGACGGCGGCGAACGCCGCGATCCCGGCCAGACCGAGGGCCAACCGGCGCACCGCCAGCATCCCGAACAGCGCGGCGAAGCCGCCGAGCAGCACCGCCGTACCGACCAGCAGGGCGATCTTGTCGGCGGTGCCGAAGACGTCTATGGCGAACTGCTTCACCGGCTCGGGGACGGCGTCGACGACCACCCCGCCGACCGCGACCAGTGGGGCCGACCGGGGGCCGGTGAGCACCGCCACCGGCTCGGCGATCCCGATCGCGACGGCGGCAGCGGTCACCCCGGCCAGCGCGGCGTACCGCCGTGACGTGGTCCTCATCGGCCCAGTGTGCGCGATCATTCCGCCGGGTCGCCAACCTCGTCAGCGTTCGGTCATGACGGGAGAAGACGAGCCGGGGCACACCGCCGTACGACGGTGTGCCCCGGGACGGGTGTCGCTACCGGGTCAGAAGCCCGGGCCGTGCTGGTGGCCGTGACCGTGGCCGTGCCCGCCGGCGGCGGCCGGCTCGGCCTGCTCCGGCTTCTCCACCACGAGGCTCTCCGTGGTGAGCAGCAGACCGGCGATCGAGGCGGCGTTGGTGACCGCGTTGCGGGTCACCTTCACCGGGTCGATGATGCCGGCCTTGACCAGGTCGACGTACTCGCCGGTGGCGGCGTCGAGGCCGTTGCCCCACTGCATGTCGGCGACCTTCTGGGTCACGACGTAGCCGTCGTGACCGGCGTTCTGCGCGATCCAGCGCAGCGGCTCGACGAGCGACTTGCGCACGATCGAGACGCCGACCTTCTCGTCACCGGTGAAGCCCAGGTCGTCGTCGAGCACCGGGAGGATCTGCACCAGGGCGGCGCCGCCGCCGGGCACGGTGCCCTCCTCGACCGCGGCCTTGGTCGCCGCGATGGCGTCCTCGATGCGGTGCTTGCGCTCCTTCATCTCGACCTCGGTCGCCGCACCCACCTTGATCACGGCGATGCCGCCGGAGAGCTTCGCCAGCCGCTCGGCCAGCTTCTCCCGGTCCCAGTCGGAGTCGGAGGCCTCGATCTCCTTGCGGATCTGGGCCACCCGGTCGGCGACGTCGGCCTTCTGGCCGCCGCCGTCGACGATCGTGGTGTTCTCCTTGTCGACCACGACGCGCCGGGCGGTGCCGAGCACCTCCAGGCCGACCTGGTCGAGCTTGTAGCCCAGCTCTGGGGCCACCAGCTCGGCGCCCGTGGAGATCGCGATGTCCTGGAGCATGGCCTTGCGCCGGTCACCGAAGCCCGGGGCCTTGACCGCGCAGACCTTGAGGGTCTTGCGCAGCGAGTTGACCACCAGGGTGGAGAGCGCCTGACCGTCCACGTCCTCGGCGATGATCAGCAGGGGCTTGCTGTTCTGCAGGACCTTCTCCAGCAGCGGCAGCAGCTCCTCGATCGCCGAGATCTTCTGGGTGGTGACCAGGACGTACGCGTCCTCCAGGACGGACTCCTGACCCTCCAGGTCGGTGACGAAGTTCGGCGAGATGAAGCCCTTGTCGAACTGGAGACCCTCGGTCACGTCCAGCTCGGTGGTGAGCATCGAGCCCTCCTCGACGGTGATGACACCGTCGCGGCCGACCCGCTCCATCGCCTCGGCGATCAGGTCGCCGATGGTGGCGTCCTGCGCGGAGATCGTCGCCACGTTCGAGATCGAGTCCTTGCCGGCGACCTCCACGGCCCGGCCGAGCAGCGCCTCGGAGACCTTGGCGGCCGCCGCGTCGATGCCCCGCTTGAGGCCGGCCGGGTTGGTCCCGGCGGTCACGTTGCGCAGACCCTCGCGAACCATCGCCTGGGCCAGCACGGTGGCGGTGGTGGTCCCGTCGCCGGCGACGTCGTTGGTCTTGGTCGCCACCTCCTTGACCAGCTGCGCGCCGAGGTTCTCGTAGGGGTTGGTGAGCTCGATCTCCTTGGCGATGGTCACACCATCGTTGGTGATCGTCGGCGCACCGAATTTCTTGTCCAGGACGACGTTGCGCCCGCGCGGGCCGAGGGTGACCTTGACCGCGTCCGCGAGGGCGTTGACACCGTGCTCCAGCAGGTGCCGGGCGTCGTCCGAGAAGCTCAGGATCTTCGCCATGAATGTCCCTTCGAAGCGCCACTGCCCCGGCCCGGCGAGCCGGACCGGGGCAATGGCACTGATCGGTTGCTTACTTCTCGATGACCGCGAGGACGTCGCGGGCGGAGAGCACCAGGTACTCCTCGCCGGCGTACTTGACCTCGGTGCCGCCGTACTTCGAGTAAAGGACGGTGTCGCCGACCTGAACGTCAACCGGAACCCGGTTGCCGTTGTCGTCGACGCGCCCCGGGCCGACAGCGAGGACGGTGCCCTCCTGCGGCTTCTCCTTGGCGGTGTCGGGGATCACGATGCCCGACGCCGTGGTGGTCTCAGCCTCGTTCGCCTGGACCACGATGCGGTCCTCGAGCGGCTTGATCGCAACCTTGGTCGCGGTAGTCACGGGCATACCCTCCTGGGGTACTGGTTTCGTTGCTGGCCAGCGGGGCTGACCAGCGTCAATCTGCCTCATGCCACCGGGCGGGACCGTCGTCGCGGGTGCCGGTCCGCCTGGCGTGCGCGCCCGGGTCGCGAGACCCGGAAGCTGGCACCCTCAGGGTGAGAGTGCTAATCGCAGGTTATTCCGTGGCTAGCACTCCGTCAAGGAGAGTGCCAGCGCGTCGCGCCCCGCCAGCCAGGATTTCCGGGTCGACCGAGAGAATGGCGGCGTGGATCTCGACCAGCTGGCGGCGCTGCGTACCCCCGAGGGGTCGGCCGCGCTCGCGGCGGCGGCCCGGCTGGCCGGTGGCGACCCGCTGGCCGCGGCGTCGGCGCTGCGCGCGACCGGGGT
>NZ_JAEVHM010000348.1 GCF_016802865.1 Micromonospora parastrephiae
GTTCGTACGCGGGTGGGGTGGCTCCGGCCGCCCCACCCGGCGGTTCGCTCGCCGCACCCGGCGGTTTGTTCGCCGAGGCAGCGCTCAGGAAGCGGGGTCACGCACCCGTCGGGTCAACTCGGCCACCTCGTCGGCGGTGGCCAGGCCGACCGCGCCGAGCGCCCGGTCGACCTCGAACCGGACCAGCTTGGTCAGCGCCTCCCGGTTGGCGGCGCCGGTGCTCACCAGCTCCTCGCCGAGGGCCTGGAGTTGGGCGGCGGTCGCCCCGCCGGAGCCGACGAGGCGACGCGCCACGTCCTGGGCCTTCTTCCGGGGCGCCTCCGCCAGGCCCATGGCCAGTTCGAGGTAGGCGCGCCACGCGTCCTGCATGCCGATGTCCTTCCATGGGGCGGGGTGTGCAGGTGTCACGCTACCGGGCACCCCGCGCTGTCCTGTGCGGTACGGTGCCCCGGACGGCGTGGCGATCAGCGAGGGGGAGATGTGGCCAGCGTGGACGAGTGCCGGCAGGCGTTGCAGGAGCTGGCCGCCCGGTTGGACCGCAACGCCGAGACGGTGCGCGAACGAATCGACCTGGAGCGGACGCTGACCTGCCGGATCACCGACCTGGACACGGCGTTCCACGGCCGGATCAGCGGCGGCCGGCTGGTCGATCTGACCGACGGCGACGACCCCAAGGCCAAGATCGCACTGAACACGTCCAGCGACGACCTGCTGGCCCTGGTGCGCGGCGACCTGGACGTCACCAGCGCGGTGGCGTCCCGCCGGGTGTCGATCAAGGCGAACCCGTTCGACCTGCTGAAGCTGCGCAAGCTGCTCTGACGAGCGCCCCTGCACCGTCTCACCCGGCGCCGGGCAGCCCGAAGCTCTCCAGGGCGCGGGCCGCGTCCGGGCCCGCCGCGCGGATCTTCGGCAGCGCCGGCGCCGACCAGGCCGCCGCGCAGAGCGCGGCCAGCGCGTCCAACGGCCGACCCGAGCCGGCCAACTCCAACGCGCCATCCTGGTCCGTCACGGACCACCCCTCGGCGTCCCCCGGGACCCGCACGGCCGCGTCCGGCTCGAAGAGCCCCGCCAGGTCCCGCGCCACGTACGTGGGCCGCCGCCGCGGCTCGGCGGCCAGCAGCTCGGGTACGCCGCTGACGCCGGTGAGCACGAGCAGGCTGTCCAGCCCGGCGCGGCGCGCGCCCTCGATGTCGGTGTCCAGACGGTCACCGACGACCAGGGCCCGGCCACCGCTGCCGCGCCGCGCGGCGGTCTCGAACAGCGCCGGTTCCGGCTTGCCGACCACCACGTCGGGATCCCGCTCCAACGCGGTCCGCAGCACGGCGACCAGCGAGCCGTTGCCGGGCAACGGTCCACGGTTGCTGGGCAGGGTCCGGTCGGTGTTGGTGGCGATCCAGATCGCGCCCGATCGCACCGCCACCGAGGCTTCCGCCAGCTCGGCCCAGCCGACCTGCGGGCCGTAGCCCTGCACCACCGCTGCCGGCTTCTCGTCGCGCGGGAGACCGGGGTCAGGCCGACCGCGCGCAGCTCGGCACGCAGCGCCTCCGCGCCGACCACCAGCACCGGCGCGCCGGCGGGCAGCCGGTCACGGAGCAACTCGGCAGAGGCCGCGGCGGAGGTCAGCACCTCCTCCGGCCGGGCGGGCACCCCCATCCCGGTCAGCAGGTCGGCGACCTCGCTGGACCGCCGGGAGGCGTTGTTGGTCGCGTACGCCACCGCCCGCCCCTCGGCGTGCAGCCGGGCCACCGCCTCGACCGCGCCGGGAATCGGCCGGTCGATCAGGTAGATCACCCCGTCCAGGTCGAAGACGACCAGGGTGTACCCGTCGACCAGCCGCTTCCCGGCATCCGTACTCACCGCTGCGTCGGCTCCGACTCGTCGCCCCGGGCGGGGGCGGTGTCGTCGGCGTTCACCGCGTCGGCGACCGGCGCGGTCCGGTCCGACGGCTCGGCGTTCCCGCTCTCGTCGGGGTGCCGGTCCTCGTCCTCGTCGTCGAAGCCCTCGTCGTCCGCGGAACGGCCGACAGCGCCGCCCTGCTCGTCGTCGTCGAAGTCCTCGTCGCGCTCGTCGTCCTCGTCGTCCTCGTCGTCGAAGTCGTCCTCGTCTTCGTCTTCGTCGTCGCGGTCGTCGTCCTCGTCGTCGTCCCGGTCCGCCGTGTCGTCGTCACCGGCCGTCAGGTCGGTGTCCGGCTGGGTCGGCACCGCGCCGGGAGCGCCCGGACCAGCGGCGATCTCCTCGGCCTCGTCCTCGTCGTCGCCCTCGATGACCACGCCGTCGAGTTCGAGCAGCCGCTCGGCCGCGTCGGTCTCGCCCTCGGTGTCCACGTCGGCGGCGCGGGAGAACCACTCGCGGGCCTCCTCGCGCCGGCCCACCGCGAGCAGCGCGTCGGCGTACGCGTACCGCAGCCGCGCGGTCCACGGCACGGTGGCCTCGCTGGTGAGGTCCGGGACCTGGAGCATCGCCACGGCGGCGTCCTTCTGCCCGAGGTCACCCCGGGCGCCGGCGGCGACGATCAGCAACTCGATCGCGACGGCCTGGTCCAGCTTGTCCCGGTCAGCGCCGCGGAACAGGTCGATGGCCCGCTCCGGTCGGCCCAGTGCGCGCTCACAGTCCGCGAGCACGGCGATGTGACTCTGCAGGCCGCTCATCCGGTGGTACGTGCGCAGCTCGGCGATCGCCGTCTGCCACTCCCCCGCGTGGTACGCGGCCAGGCCCACCGCCTCACGGACGGCGGAGATGCGTGAGGCGAGCCGACGGGCGGCCAGCGCGTGCGCCAGCGCCTCCGCCGGGTCCTCGTCGATCAGCTGCCCGGTGGCGACCAGGTGCCGGGCCACCGTTTCGGCGACCGGCTTGTTCAGCGACAGCAGCTCGGCACGGACGTCCTTGTCGAGGTCGGTCGCGACGATGTCGTCCGGCAACACGCTGGCGCGGACGTGCGCCCACCCTCGACGGCCCTCCAGTCGAACCCGTCGCGCCACCGGTCGGCGAGGGCGCGCACGCGGTCGGTGCTCATCCCGTACGCGTCGCCGACTCCCGGCAGGT
>NZ_JAEVHM010000349.1 GCF_016802865.1 Micromonospora parastrephiae
CCCTCGTCGCCACGCACGAGTTCGCCCGGCCCCCACTGGCCTCCGTCGAGGACAATGTTGCGAGAAGCCGCGTCGATGAATGGAGGCGACGCGGACCGGGCGTGCGCCGCCGTCCAGCGCGGCGGTGGCCGGTCGCAGAACCCGCTGGTCGCAGCCCTCCGTCGTTCCATGCGGCCGGCGGCACGCCGTCGTTCCATGCGGCCGGCGGCACGCCGTCGTTCCATGCGGACGGTCGCCCGGAGCCGGTACGGCCCGACACCAACGGCGGCGACCGGTACGCGGCCGCGGGCGGCGAGGAGCAGCGTGCGCCGGCGAAGGAGCCGGCCCCGATCGACTTCGAGCCGGCCAACACGGTCGAGGAGGACCTGCTCAACGCGGCCGGTGCGGGCAGTACGGACACTTTCCTGTCCACCCTGCTGCTGGCCCGGGTGCTGTTGCCGGCCGCGTCGGACTCGGTGCGCGGCAGCCGCCCCGGCGACCCGGGTTTCGTCTGGCGTACCGCCCAGCTCGACGGTGAGACGTACGTGGTGGTCTACACGTCGCCGGAGCGCCTCGCCGACCACATCGACGGTGACGTCGACACGGTGCGGGTGAAGTTCGCCCAACTGATCCGGCGCTGGCCGGACGAGGACTGGTCGTTCGCCGTCAACCCGGGCACTCCGGTGGGCGCGAAGCTGCCCGGCGAGCAGATCGTTGCCCTGGCCAACTGGGCCGCCGAGGTCGGGCTCGGTGACGACCTGGAGGTCGACGCCGAGGAGGCGCCGGCCGTGGCCGAGCCCACCGCCCGTCCCCGGTACGCTCCGGCAGCGGTCGACCCGGCCCGGCCGACCGTGATGCAGAAGGCGATCGCGCCCAGCCAGCTCGCGTACTACCTGGAACGGGGGTACGACCGGGTGTCCGGCTTCGTGCACCGGGCGGGCGAGTTGGCCCACCTGACCACGCCGGCCCAGTTGTACGACGCGCTCGGCCTCAGCTACCCGGCTTCGCCGTTCCTGCGGGACGCCGAGGCGATCTACGTGCTGCGCTGGCCGGCGCACCGGCCGAGCCTCTACCGGATTCCGTACGGCGGACAGAACGAGCCGGCGATGCGGGCCATGGAGGGCTGGGTCATCGAACGCCCGCCGTTCCGGGGTAACGGCTTCGCGCCCGGCGAGAGCAGCGACGTGGTGGCCGAGTTCAAGGTGGACAGCGCCCGGCTGCCGCACGGCGCGCAGCTCTGGCGTATCGGCGCGGACGGCACCGAACGGGTGGTCGCGTCGCTCGACACGGACGCGGTGGTGTGGCGACGGGTCGGGGAGGCGTGATGCGCGACGGCTACGTGGCCCGTTGGCAGGGCCGTGAGTACCAGGCCAGCCCGGACGGCGACGACATCCGGCTGTACCAGCCCGAGCCGGGTGAGGGCTTCGAGGAGGTCCGCCCCGGCCGGTACGTGCGGGTGTTGCCGGCGAGCGACATCGAGGACCTGGCGTACGTGCGAACGACCTGCACGTGGCAGGGGCAGCCGTTCATCGTGCTCGGCAAGCACGACGCCTGGCTACGCGTCGAGTACACCGGCGGACGTTGGCCGGTGGCCGAGGCGATGCGGCTGGAGGTTTTCGACTTCGGCGTCTACCAGGGCTGGGCGCCGGCCGCCGAGGTCACCGACCTGCGGGAGCAGCGGGTCTGACGGTCAGGACTTGGCCCAGCGCAGGATTTCGCCGAGCACCAGCTCCGGCGCCTCCAGGTGCGGGAAGTGCCCCACCCCGTCGAGCAGCCGCCACTCGTACGGGGCGACGACGTACCGGCCGGAACCCAGGGCGGTCCGCGGCAGGGCAGCGACATCCTGTGCGCCGTGCAGTTGGAGCGTCGGGGTGACCAGCGGCTTCTGCATGAGGCGTACGAACCGGTAGCCGTGCAGCCGCAGCGCCGAGCGGAACGCCCAGCGGTAGCCCTCCAACGCGCAGAACGCGGCCTGCGGGATGCGCATCGCCTCCCGGCACCGCTCGGCGTACGTCTCGAAGTCCGGTCCGGCCACCCAACGTGGTCCGCCCCAGCGACGCAGGATCTCGGCCACGGCTGCCGCGCCGTCCCGGGTCAGGACGTGCTCGTAGCGGGGGAGCTGGAACTTCAACGCCGGTGTGGAGGCGGCGAACTGCCCGCGCGGGTCGGCGAAGATGGCGGCGCGCAGGCGGAGCGGGTGCGGCGCTCCCAGCACCACCAGCCGGCGGACCAGGGACGGGTGGAACGACGCCACCGTCCAGGCCACCATGCCGCCGACGCCGCTGCCGACCAGCGTCGCCGACCGTTCACCGAGCGCCCGGATCAGCCCGGCGATGTCGGCGGCGAGGGTGTAGCCGTCGTACCCCCGGGGTGGTTTGTCGCTGGCGCCGTAGCCGCGCAGGTCGACGGCGACCGCGCGGAAGCCGGCGTCCGCGACGGCCGGGAGCATCTGGTGCCAGGCCCACCAGTGCTCGGGGAAGCCGTGCAGGAAGAGCACCATCGGCCCGGTGCCGGCCTCGACCACGTGGAACCGGGTGCCGTTGGCGCCGACGAAACGGTGCGTCCACGGCCCCTCGGTAAGGACACAGGACTCGTCGACGACTCCGCCGCGCTGGTCGGTCATGGCAGACAGCCTAGGACCCGGTTGCCTCAGACGGCCCCGGTGGTCGCGTTGAACAGGGAGAAGCCCGGGTTGCCCCCTACCGACACGGGGGTCCGCGCCGGCAGGGTCACCGGGTGACGATGCTGGCGCGGATGCCGGGGCCGCAGTCGACCTCGGACGAGCGGGAGATGACCCGGAGGGTGACGAAGCTGCCCTCGGTCAGGGTGCCGGAACCGGTGCCGTGCAGGGCGTACTCGACGCCGTCCTCGGAGACGAGCCCGTAGCAGGGGCCGGATCCGCCCCGGGTGATGTGGCCGGTGACCAGGTTGGAGGCCCGCTTGTCGGTCGGATCCGTGGGCTTGGGCGGCTTCGGCACGGCGGGAATGGTCGGTGGGACGGTGCGCGACAGGGGCGGCGGGGTGGTGCGCCCGGGCACCTCGGTTACTTCGCCGACGACATGT
>NZ_JAEVHM010000035.1 GCF_016802865.1 Micromonospora parastrephiae
CCCGCCACGCCGGCACGCCGGTCGATCATAAGTTATTGCCCGCTCGCTCGGCGTGTCGTGGCAATAACTTCATGATCAACGAGGGTGAGTTAGGGGAGGACTACGGGGGGTTCGGCTAGGTGGGGGGTCAGGGGCGTCTTGGGGGTCAGCCAGCTTGCGGTGGGGGACTGGTCGGGGTTGATCTGCCAGTCTCGGGAGACTCGGTCCACCGCGATCGGGTAGATGGTCAGCGTCCCGTCCGGGTCGATGCGCAGCCGCAGGAACGCCTTGGAGTCCTCAATGCCCTGACCAGCGAAGAGTTCGTTGACGTTCACCCCGAACGAGCCCGCCACCAGCAGGTATGCCGCCACCAACAGGCTGGCGGCCAGCCCGATCACCGGGCCGTAGAGCACCGCCGCGGCGACCGCCGGCAGCGGCCACGGCCAGTCGTAGAACGGCAGCGCCAACCAGACCCAGGTGCCGCCGGCAGCCAACGCCACATGTGCCACGCCGTGACCGACGCCGAGTATCCAGTGCCGCGCGTGCCGCTTCCCGCTCGCGCTGGGCGGCTTGGCGAACAGGGCCGCCGCCAGCACCGTCACGAGCACCATCAGCACCAGCGGAACGGTGAACAGCCGCTGGTCGGTGCTGTCGGCCCAGTTCGCGGTCGCGCCCGCCATGGCCAGCATCAGCAGGGTGTGCAGGGTGCCGAGCAGTGTGGCGAAGCCGGGGTTGCGGTACGGCAGTCGGCCGAAGATGCCCCAGCCGTAGCGGCGGGAACGTGCCGCGTCCGGGTAGCGGGCCGCCAGGTCGTATCGCTGGGTGCGGCTGGCCCGCCGGGTCGGGGTGTCCTGTGGCGGCACCTCGATGCGCTCGGGCAGCTTGTGCGTGGGGTAGAGGTAGGCCCCGCCGCCGCCACAGGTGATCAACTGCCGGTCCGCACCGGCGTAGCGGGCATAGTGGTGCAGGTCGCCCGAGAGCAGCAGCCGGACCTGCGCGCCCGTCGGGTCGATGATCGTCCGAATGAAGTAGTCGATCGAGTCGTACGCCGTCGGGCTGTCCGCCGCCTTCACCCAGGTCGCGCCGGCGCCGCGATGATCACCTTTGACTCGGGGCCGAGCCGGCGGGCCACCTCGTCGAAGTAGACCAGCTGCGGGTCGTCCAGGTACGAGCCGGACTGGTCGTCCACGCCGAGCAGCCACCAGCCGGCCGGCAGTTCCACCGCGAAGTAGGACCGTGACTGCCCGGTGCCCCAGCCGGCGAAGTTGCGGTCCCGGGAGCGGACGAACAGCCGCAGGAACGCCGTCAGACCGTCGTACCAGTCGTGGTTGCCGGGCACCGCGAACAGGGTCGGCCGCGCGGGTGGCGTCACCGGAAGCGCCGCCTGGTAGGGGCCCTTGCACCGGTTCTCGTATTCCTCGTAGGCCGCCGACGGGTACACCTGGTCGCCGCCCATCACCAGGGTCTGCGCCCGGGGCAGCGGGTGCCCGTCCACGGTCAACTCCGGCTGTGCCAGCAGGTACGCCACCGAGTAGGTGGCGTTGAAGCCGTCGCCCAAGTCGGCCACGTAGTCGAGCCACAGCCCGCCGTCCGGCCCGACCTGGCGGAAGATGCCGTCGCCGAACGCGTTCTGCAACTCCCGCTTGTCCAGGTACGCACCGAAGAGCACTGCCAACAGCGTCCGGATGCCGGTGCTGATCAACAGGAACGGCGCCAGCCACGGCACCGGCTTGCGCGGCGTGAAGCCCAACTCCAGCGGATCGGTGCTGCGTGGCCGTCGGGCGGCCCGCTCACTGTCCGGCGCACCGTCGGGACGGTCCTGGCGCTCGGGGTGGTCGCGTTCGTCGCTCACCCGCCGCAGCGTAGTACCGAGCCCGATCATCCGCTGTCCAGTAAGCGGCCAGATGGCGGCCGATGTCCGGTTGGTCGTGCCGGCCGGGGAGGGGTATCCCGTTCGGTCGGCAGGTGGGTGGTGCCGTACACTTACTGATCGTTGCCGCCTTAGCTCAGTCGGCTAGAGCGACGCACTCGTAATGCGTAGGTCGACGGTTCGATTCCGTCAGGCGGCTCGGCACGGAAGCCCAGGTCATTGGCCTGGGCTTCGCCGTTTCCCGAGGTCGATCGCACCGCCCGTCGGTGGTGCCGGTCCGCAGATGGTCCGCACTGCGCGCCGCGGACGCTTTGTCCAACGTCAGATGAGCTATGCCACGAAGCGGGAACGGCGTCGGCGTCCGATCAGGTAGCCCGCGCCGCCGAGGAGCAGAAGCGCACCGCCGATGCCGGCCACGGTCGCGGTGTCGGCACCGGTCACGGCCAGCCCACCGCCGTCGCCGCCGGGAGCGCCCAGGCTGGCGGAGGTAGTAGGGGCCGGTGCAGCGGTCGCCGTGGCGCTGGGCGTGGCAGTGGGCTGAGTCGTCGGTGTCGCTGTGGGCTGAGACGCGCAATCGAGCGCACGTGCGGCGTACAGGCCGTTGTTCAGGTAAGCCAGGTAGGCATCGACGGCCCCCTCGTCGAGCACCTTTTGCGCGGCCGCCTTCACATTGGCGCCAGCGCCCGTCAACGTCCGGACCACGTTGATCCGCAGATCCGTCGACCAGGCGTTCTGCAGGTCCGTCTTGAGGAATGCCCTCGTTCAGCCCGGGCGATTCAACGTGAGCCACCGCCGGTGCCGCCGGAATCAAAAAGGCCAGCGCCATTAGGGCGCCGGCCGGGACTTTCCAGCGCATGTGGTCTTCCTCCCCGTTGCAGGCCAAAGCGTGGAGATATCACCGTCAGCGGACGGAAAAGCAAGAAGGGTCGAACGTCCTGAGCTGCGCAATGAGCAAGACCGCGGAATTCGTCGCGCACGTCGCCTGCGGCGTCGTCGGAGAACAGGCCGGGCCGCCAGGCGCACGGCACTGGCGACGAAAGGCATGAGGCACTTCTTTTATCGATCCTGGTCCCGGCCGGTGGCCGGGCAGCCTAGGAGTGGCTGGTCGTCGAGAGTGCCGCCGCCACGCGTGACGCCTCGCGTCGACCCTGGTCTCGGGCGGCGGCCACGAGCGCGGGCACGACGGAGCTGTCCATCACGTTCGTTCCCTGCGCGCGCTTGGAGGCTGCGTCCCGCAGGAGGACCTCGACCCGGCGATCCCGGCCCAGTGCGACCCGTTGCTTCGCGATGCGCGCCCAGGGTCCGATGGCGGCGGTGCTGGGGGCGAGGGCGACCACCGGACCGGTGCCGGGCGCGAGATCGAGGTTGAGGGTCGATCGCATACCCCCGTCCATGTACGAGCGACCGTCGAAGGTCACCGGGGCGGTGGAGAGCGGCATGGCGCAGCTCGCGGCGACCGCGTCCACGAGGGAGACACCGTCGTGGCGTGTGATGACACGGCTGCTGCCCGACTCCGCGTCGACCACGACGATGCGCAGGTCGGCGTCCTTCCACGTGTGGTCCGGCAGGCGGGCTTCCGCTGTCCGGCGCTGCCGCGACGGGTCGGGGGTACGCGTGGCCAGTGCGAGGCGGCCGAGGCGGCGAGCGGCCTGCTCGGGGCTCCGGGCGAACAGTTGCGCTCGCGCGAGGCGCAGGAGGTCGAGGAAGCCCAGTGCCGCAGCGGTTTCGTGAGCCACGCCTCCGCGCTGCCGTTCGTAGAGCTGTTTAAGCGGGGTTCCGCTGGCGATCTGGGCACCCACGACGGCGCCGGAACTTGTGCCGATGATGACCGCCTCCGCGGTAACGGTCACCCCCTCGTCCGCGAGTCCGGCGAGGACGCCCACCTCCCAGGCGATGCCCGTCACTCCGCCGCCACCGAGCACCCAGACAGGCCGTGCGTCGTCCGTCATTGGTCCCTCACTCGCGTCGAGTTACTGCTAACAGCGTTCGCAGTTTCAGGTTAACAGGGGTCATGAAGGGTTGACAACGGGTGATCAGGGCTCGCGTCGTCCGAAGATGATGGCGCCGAGCCTGCTCTCGGGCGAGGTGAGAGTCGTTTCCGACTCGACCCTGAATCCGCTATCACGCAGCCAGGCCGCCATCCGGGCCGGCTGGCGGCGATGAACGTGCACCTTCATCGGGTGGCCGCCGTAGCCGTCCGTCTTGAGTGTCGTCTCGTCGCCCACGTGGAAGCCGAGCAGCAGGGGTCCACCGGGACGTATCACCCGCCGGAAGTGCGCGAGGACCGCGCCGAGTTGGTCGTCGGGGATGTGGATGAGGGAGTACCAGGCGATGAGGCCGGCGACCGAGCCGTCGGCCAGGTCGAGATCGGTCATGGAGCCCACCTCGAACCTCAGGCCAGGGTGATCGCGGCGGGCCACGGCGATCATCCCGGGCGAGAGGTCGATTCCGAAGGCGTCGACGCCGAGCGTGTGCAGGTGGGCGGTGATGCGCCCCGTCCCGCATCCCACGTCCGCGACCGGTCCGCCACCGGTGGCGTTCACGAGTTCGGCGAACAACGCCAGCGCCGCCCGTTCGTACGGTGCCGCCGCCAGGAGGTCGCGTACCAGATGCGCGTAACTGACAGCGACCGTGTCGTAGGAGGTGCGGGTGTCTGCCAGCCAGCCGTCAACGTCCACGTCGGCAACGCTAGAGCACGGCGGGATCAACCGAAGGCTGGCAGCGTCGCCGTTGGACGCCGTACCGGAACGGGAAATTCACGACGCCTGAGCTTCGCCATCCGGCCGTCGGGACGATCCTGACGACACCCCTCCCAGCCGGGTGACTTCAGGTGCGCTGTGGTCGGTCCGCGCCGCCTTCGCACAGCATGGATGAGCGGTGGTACCGGCTGCCACGCCTTATCGTGACTCCGCGAGGGCCGCCCGGAGAGAGGGAGTCGCTGTGTCGTACTGGTACGGATCGATGAGGACGACGCCATGACGTTCGCGCCGGTGATTGTCAGCCTGCCCATCGCCGACCGTTTGACCTCGTACCGCTTCTACCGTGACGGTCTCGGCCTGGACGCCGTGGGGGATCTGGCCGACGACGGCCTCCCGGAGCCGCTGCAGTTCGTGGTCAACGACGGGCTGCGACTGATGCTGATCCCGACCGGGGGCTTCGGTTGGGTGATCGGCCGGCACGAGGTCGCCGCGCGTGGGCAGAGCGAGTGCGTGCTCAGCCTCGGCGTCGCCTCACCCGCGGAGGCGGACGCGGTCATCGGCCGGGCGCGCGCCGCCGGTGCCGAGGTGGTCACCGAGCCGACGGCACAACCCTGGGGGTACGCGGGCGTCTTCGCCGACCCGGACGGTCACCTGTGGATGGTGTCGGTCGTACCGGAGTGAGAGCGTCCCGGTGACGTGGAACCGGCGGGCTGGTCGGCCTGACCGGACACACGGTCAGACGTAGATGCTCTTCGCGTACTCCGGGCCGTAGTGCCGTTCGAGGTCTTCGAGGCTCTCCGCCGCCGCCTCGACCTCCTTGACCAGTCGGGCCCGGGTCGCAGCACGTCCGGCTGCCAGGTCTCCGGCTGCCACAACGCGGAGCGCAGAAACGCCTTCGCACAGTGGTAGAAGATCTGCTCGATCTCCACCACCACGGCGAGCACCGGCCGGTGTCCCTTGACCACCATGTCGTCGAACCAGGGCGCGTCCCGGACGAGCCGGGCTCGCCCGTTGATCCGCAGCGTGTCGGTCCGGCCCGGGATCAGGAAGAGCAGCCCGACGTGCGGGTTGTCGAGGATGTTCCGGTAGCCGTCGGCCCGCCTGTTGCCGGGACGTTCCGGCAACGCGATGGTCGTGTCGTCCAGCACCAGCGCGAACCCGGCCGGGTCGCCCTTGGGTGAGACGTCGCAGCTACCGTCCGCGCCGGCGGTCGCCACCAGGCAGAACGGCGCAGCGGCGAGCCAGTCGCGGTCCCGCTCGTGCAGGCGGCGGCGTTCCTTGTTGGCGGCCCGGGCGTTCGGCACCCCGAGCAACTCGCGTAGCTCCTCATGCGAGGTGATCTCCACCGTCACGTTGATCCTCCCCCAGCCGTTGAGCCGGTGGCGGGCACCACCATTCGTCAGCCTAGTCCGCCGTGACCAGCGCGAGGTTTGTGCTCGGTTGCCGGGGGTACGGCCTCACCCGACGCGCCCGCCGCACGAACCGTCCGCAAGGAAGCCGACCAGTGGAGGCCGGGAAGTGGAGAGCCGACTCAAGGTGCTGGGTCACCCAGTCCATCCGATGCTGGTCATGTTTCCGGTCGCGCTGCTGGTCACCGCGGTGTTGTTCGACGTGGTGGACACGGTCGGCGGTCCCGACTTCCTCGGCGAGGTCGCGTACTGGAACATCACGGTCGGTCTGGTCGGCGGTCTGCTCGCCGCGGCGGCCGGCTCCTTCGACCTGCTGGCGATCCCGACCGGCACCCGCGCCAAACGGGTGGGCCTGCTGCACGCGGGAGCCAACGTCGCGGTGATCCTGCTCTTCGCGGCCGTCTGGGCGGTCCGGCTCAATGCGGACTCCCGCGCGCCGGCGGCTCGCTGATCGCGATCGAGGTCGTCGCGGTGGCGATCCTCGGCATCAGCGCCTGGCTCGGCGGCGAGCTCGTCGACCGGCTCGGTGTGGGCGTCGACCGGGATGCCGGTCTGGACGCGCCCAGTTCACTGCGGCCGACCACGGCCCCAAGTCGGATCGGAGAGGTGTGATGAGTGAGCAGCAGAGCGGCGGTTTCGGCCGGGGGTGGCGAGGCCGCCAGCAGGGCTGGGACCCGATGGGTGAGCTGCAGTCGTTGCGCGCCGAGTTGAGTCGCCTGGTCGGTGGCCGGGCCGCGTCGTCCGACGTCGAGTTGACCGAGACCTCCGACGGCTGGGAGGTCATCGTCCGGTTGCCCGGGGTGGCGCCGGAGGAGGTGGCGGTCGAGCTGGACGACCGGGAGCTGTGCGTGCGGGCCCGCTCCGAAGCGGAGGTCAACGCCGACCAGGGCATCCCGGGTGGCTTCGAGACCCGCGGCTTCGAGTACCGGATCGACCTGCCGTCCCGCGTCGACCCCGAGGGCATCGACGCGGTGATGGACCACGGCCTGCTCCGCGTCCGGGTGCCTCGCGCGACGCGGCCCGCGCCGCGCACCATCACCGTCGGCCGCACCGGGCCGCGCTCCGGCAACCTCTCCGGGGGTACGCCGATGCCGGCCGATCCCGCCGCGGACCGGGAGCTGCACCGCCCGGACACCGCCGACGAGATCGACCGGCCGTAGCGGCTGCGTGGCCACGCCGTCCCTGCTCGGCCCGACGGCCGAGCGCGTCCCCGACGTGCAGCGGATCGCCGTGCTGCGCGCGAACGCGCTCGGTGACTTCGTGTTCGCGTTGCCGGCGCTCGACGCGCTGCGTGCCGCGTACCCCTCGGCGGAGCTCGTGTTGCTCGGTGCGCCGTGGCACGCGAAGCTCTGGCGCGACCGGCCCGGCCCGGTGGACCGGGTGCTGGTGGTGCCGCCCGCGCCCGGCATCCGTACACCCGAGCCGGGCGAGCCCGAGTCGTCGATGGACGATTTCCTGGCCGCCGCCGTCGGCGAGGGCTTCGACGTGGCGGTGCAGATCCACGGTGGCGGCGCCAACTCGAATCCGCTGGTCAGTCGACTCGGCGCCCGGGTGACCGTCGGCCTGCGCGCCGACGACGCACCGCCGTTGGACCGGTGTCTCCGCTACGTCTACTACCAGCACGAGGTGATCCGCTACCTGGAGGTGGTGGGGCTGGTGGGCGCACCGGCGACCACCATCGTGCCGACGCTGGCCGTCACCGACGCCGACCGGGCCGAGGCGGCCCGGGTGCTCGGGCCGGCCGACCGACCCCGGGTGGCGCTGCATCCTGGTGCCACCGACACCCGCCGCCGCTGGCCGGCCGACCGGTTCGCCGAGGTGGCCCGTGCGCTGCACGGCGACGGGTACGAGGTGCTGGTGACCGGTACGCCCTCCGAGCAGGAGGTGGTGGACCGGGTCGTCGCGGCGGCGGGGGTGCCGGTCCGGCCGCAGGTGGGCACACTCAGCCTCGGCGGACTGGTCGGTTGCTACGCCGACTGCGCACTTGTCGTCTCCAACGACACCGGCCCGGTGCACCTGGCCGCCGCGGTGGGTACGCCCACGGTAGGCATCTTCTGGGTCGGCAACCTGATCACCACGGCGAGTCCGCTGCGCGGCCGACACCGGCCGATCAGCTCCTGGATGGTGCACTGCCCGGTCTGCGGGGTGGACTGCACCCCGGGCATCTACCCGCACCGGCCCGGCGACGGCGAGTGCCCGCACCGCGACTCGTTCGTCACCGACGTACCGGTGGTCGAGGTGTTGGAAGCCGCCCGGGAGGTGCTGGCCACGCGGTGACGCGCTCAGGCCGGCTGCGGGGTGTCCTCGTCGGCGAGGACGACCTCCCACGCCTCCACGTTCCGCTCGGTGACCGTGGTGGGGGACTCCAGGTGGTAGGCGCCGCTGGGCAGGATGCCCGCCCCGCCGTGCCGTTCCAGCACGGCGAGCTGGGCGGCGACGTCCTCGCCCTGATGGTTCTCCTGCACACGACGCCAGAAGTCGAAACCGCCGGAGTCGACGAGTTTGGCCCGGTCGTAGAGCACGCACCCGCCGATCCAGGAGACCTTGTACGCCCGCCACGCGCCGGGCGGCAGCGCCACCTGCGCGGTGACGTGCAGCAGGTTGGCCGCCGAGTGGATTCGGGCCCGGTCCCACTCCGGGGTTCCCGGCCGGATCCGCTCCGGGGTGGGCGGACCGGTCCACTCCTCGTAGTGCCCGTGCGTCTCCGGTCGTACGTCGTCGACGTACGAGAGGCCGTGCACCCCGTTGCCGACGAACCCGCAGCCCAGCTCCTCGATCGCGGTGACCAGCCGGTGCAGCGCCCCCGGTTCCAGCCAGATGTCGTCGTCGAGGCTGAGGACGTACCGGGCGGCCGATGCGGCCAGCAGGTACGCCCGATGTTCGGCCAGTCCGCGCCGGGGCAGCCGTCGGGTCAACAGCACCGGGTGACCCCGGTGGCGCAACGCCCGAGCCATGGTGGCCGCGGCGGGGTGCGCGTACGCCGGCTCCCCGTCGGACTGGTCGCTGACCACCACCCCGAAGCCGGGCACCCCTTCCTGGGCGGCGAGCCCGGCGAGGGTGACCGCCAGTTCGGCAGGCCGGTTGCGGGTCGGGATCAGCACGTCGACCAGCCGCTCGGTCCGGAAGCCCTCCGGCGTGTCGAGGTCGAGCGGGCGGTTCACGACGCCCGGGTGCGAGTGTTCAGCGACGGGTCGGGTTCCCGGGCCGGCTCGGGTTCCCGGTCCTGGCTGTGCGACCGGATCCGGTCGATGATGGCGGACGTGGACCGGTCCGGCACGTACCCCAGGGTGCGCACCTGACCGCCCAGCCGGCGCACCAGCGGCGCCTCCGGCACCAGCTCCGGCGGGTAGTCGCCGCCCTTGACGTACACGTCGGGGCGGACGGCCTCGATGAGCGCGGCCGGTGAGTCCTCCTCGAAGACCACCACGTGGTCCACGCAGGACAGCGCGGCGAGCAGGGCACCGCGGTCCTCGACCGGGTTGACCGGCCGGTCCGGGCCCTTGAGGCGACGTACGCTGCCGTCCGAGTTGACCGCGACGATGAGCAGGTCGCCCAGGGCACGGGCCTGTTCCAGGTAGCGGACGTGTCCCCGGTGCAGCACGTCGAAGCAGCCGTTGGTGAACACCATTGACCGTCCCGCCTCGCGGTGCTCGGTGACGATCGCCTCCAACTCGTCGGCGTCGACCAGCGACGGGTGCCCGGTGGTCTGCGGGGGCAGGTCGAGCGCGGTCAGCAGATCCTCGCGCCGGCACACGCAGGTGCCCGTGTCGGACACCGTGATGGTGGCCGCCAACTGGGCGAGCTGGGCGGCGGTGGGCAGCGGGGCGTCGGCGGCCAGGGCCAACGTCATCGCCGCCAGGTACGCGTCTCCGGCGCCCACGGCGTGGCTGGCCGGGACGGGTGTGCTGTGGCTGCGCCGCGGCTCGCCGTCGGCGCCGCCGACCACCGCGCCCTCGGTGTCCAGGGTCACCGCGACCACGTCGGCCCCGGTGTGCGCGCGCAGTTCGGCCAGGCGTGACTCGGCCAGTACGGCCCGGTCGACGCCCGCTCCGGCCTCGGTGTTCACGGTGACGCCGGTGCCGGTGACGCTGAGCCCGTCACCGGTCAGGGCCACCCGGCCCTCGCCGGGTGTGGGCTCACCGACCGGACCGGGGCGGTCGCCGCTGCTCGCGGTGACGTCGTCGGCGCGGGCCCCGCCCGGGGCGGCGCCGACGCTCAACTCGGACGGGCCGTCGGCCGGGTCACGGTCGGGGTGTTCCAGGTGCAGCGCCGCGCCGGCCGTCGGCCGGGTCGCACCGCTGGCGCGGGCCAGCAGCCGGGTCGCCTCGGCGAAGCTGGGGGTGACGACGGTCGGCGCGAGACCCCGCCAGTCGGCCAGGTCGTGGGCGTCCAGCGCGATCGTGGCGTACCGCTCCCGCTGCTCGACCAGCCAGGCGCGCACCGGCGCGGGCAGAGCGCCGAGGCCGTAGTCGCAGACCACCAGGGTCGGCGCCTCCCCACCGGCGGCGGCGCGCAGCTCCTCGGTGGCGCAGTCCAGGGCGGTGAGCAGTCGGGTCACGCCGTCCGGGTCGAGCGCGTCGTCCGGATCGCCGGAGTCTTCGCGGAGCAGGATCTGGTTGCCGGCCAGCATCCGCCGCTTCACCGGGGTGGGGCGGCCCGGCTGGTTGACCGTACGGTCCCAGACGCCGGCGCGGTCCAGACAGTCGTGCAGTTCGTCCCCGGCGACGTCGGCGCCGACCGGTGCGACCAGCACCGCCCGACCGCCCAGGGTGGCGACGTTGACCGCGGTGTTCGCGGCCCCGCCGGCGGCGGAGATCCGCCGACGCAGGGTGAGAACCGGGGCGGGCGCCTCCCGGCACAGTCGGTCGGACTCGGCGAACCGCCATTCGTCCAACATGGCGTCGCCGACGACGAGGACCGGGCGTCCGAGCCAGCTCTCCACGACGGTGGCGAGCCGACGCTGTTCCGCTGCTGCTCCTGCCATGCCTCCCCGGGTCCCCAGCGGCCTGGCGGACAAACCTGCGCGGCGAGGGGGTGCGCCGCTGGTCGTGCGGCCTTCGGTGGTTCCGCACCGACCGGGCCTGTTTCGGGCCTTCACGGCCGGGAAGGGAACTGTGGTACCCCCTGGAAAGGAGATGTACCGAGATGGCAGCGACACTGCAGGGCAAGCGGATCGCCTTCCTGGCCGCCGACGGCGTCGAGGAGGTCGAGTACGTCCAGCCGCGCGAGGCGGTCGAGAACGCCGGCGCGACGGTCGAGCTGGTCTCGCTCAAGCCCGGTTCCATCCAGTCCTTCAACCACCTGGACAAGTCCAGGACGTACGACGTGGACGTGACCGCGGACAAGGCGGACGCGGGCGGCTACGACGCGCTGGTGCTGCCCGGCGGGGTGGCGAACCCGGACTTCCTCCGTGGTGACCCGGACGCGGTGCGGTTCGTGAAGGCGTTCTTCGACGCGGGTAAGCCGGTCGGGGTGATCTGCCACGGCCCGTGGACCCTGATCGAGGCAGACGTGGTGCGTGGTCGCCGGATCGCCTCCTGGCCCAGCCTGCGTACCGACCTGACCAACGCCGGCGCCACCTGGGTCGACGAGGAGTGCGTGACGGACGGCAACCTGATCAGCAGCCGCAATCCCGACGACCTCCCCGCCTTCTGCGCCCAGATCACGAAATCCTTCGCCACCCCCTGACCCCGCCCGGTTGATCATGAAGTTGTTGCCATCCGACACGGCGTGTCGTGGCAATAACTTCATGATCAGCGGCTGTGGGGAGTGAGCGAGGGCGGGTGGGTTTTTTTCCGGTTCCGCGCATGTTTTGGGGCTCGCCGGATAGAAGGGCACATGACCACCGAAGCCTCCGCCGCGCCGGTGCTGAATCGCCAGCAGATCCGGCTGCTCATGCTCGGCCTGATGACCGGCATGCTGTTGGCCGCGCTCGATCAGACCATCGTCGGTACGGCCCTGCCAACCATCGTCGGTGAGCTGGGTGGGATCAACCACTACTCGTGGGTGGTCACCGCGTACCTGCTCGCCTCGACCGCGTCCACGCCCCTGTACGGCAAGATGGCCGACCTGTACGGGCGCCGTCCGGTGTTCCTGTTCTCGATCGGCACGTTCCTGGTCGGGTCGCTGCTGGCGGGACTGTCGCAGAACATGACCCAGCTGATCGTCACCCGGGGCATCCAGGGCCTGGGTGCCGGTGGTCTGTTGACGTTGGCGTTCACCATCATCTCGGACGTCGTCTCACCCCGTGAGCGGGGCCGCTACCAGGGGTTGTTCGGTGCCGTCTTCGGGATCTCGTCGGTGGCCGGTCCGCTGGTCGGTGGTTACTTCGCGGAGACCGACTGGCGGTGGATCTTCTACATCAACGTGCCGTTGGCGATCCTGGCCATCGTGGTCTGTTAC
The DNA here is from genome assembly GCF_016802865.1 of Micromonospora parastrephiae. Classification (GTDB taxonomy): domain Bacteria; phylum Actinomycetota; class Actinomycetes; order Mycobacteriales; family Micromonosporaceae; genus Micromonospora; species Micromonospora parastrephiae. Next base: position 12,360 of record NZ_JAEVHM010000035.1, read on the forward strand.
CACGTGATGCGGCTGATCCCGTTCGAGCGCCGCAACCACGCGATCGACTGGCTCGGCGCGGGCCTGCTGGTCGCCGGGGTGAGCTGTCTGCTGCTGGCGTTGAGCTGGGGCGGCAACGAGTACCCGTGGAGCTCCGGGTTGATCATCGGCCTCTTCGTCGCGGGTGCCGTGCTCGCCGTGTTGTTCGTGCTCCAGGAGGCCCGGGTCGCCGAACCCATCCTGCCGTTGCGGCTGTTCCGCAGCGCCACGTTCGCGCTCGCCAACTCGGCCGGCTTCGTGCTCGGTCTGGTGATGTTCGGGTCGATCATCTTCATCCCGCTGTACCTCCAGATCGTCAAGGGCGCCTCGCCGACCCGCAGCGGTCTGCTGATGCTGCCGATGATGGCCGGCATCATCGTCACCTCGATCCTCACCGGGCGGGCGATGAGCCGGATCGGCCGGTACAAGTGGTTCCCGGTGGTCGGGTCGGCGACGCTGGTGCTGGGCATGCTGCTGTTCACCCGGCTGCACGTGGACACCTCGCTCTGGGTGGCGTTCCTCTTCATGGTGGTGATCGGCGTCGGCCTGGGCCTGTGCATGCAGTCGCTGATCCTCGCCGTGCAGAACGCGGTCACCGTGCGGGACCTGGGCGCCGGTACGTCCTCGGCGACGTTCTTCCGGTCGCTGGGTGGCTCGTTCGGTGTGGCGATCCTGGGCACGGTGCTCTCGTCGCGGCTCAACTCGGAGTTGGCCGACCGGCTGCCCGGCGCGATCGCCCAGCTGCCGCCGGAGCAGCGGGCGGCGGTAGCGGCCAGCGGCGGCACGAACATCTCGATCAACGATCCGGCGACCATCATGGCGCTGCCCGGCGCGGTCCGGGCCGCCATCCAGGGGTCGTTCGTGGAGTCGCTGCACCTGGTCTTCCTGACCGCCGGCGTGGTCGCGATCGTGGCGGTGCTGGTCACCCTGGCGTTGCCCAACAACACGCTGCGGGGCGCGGGGCCGGAGGGTGCCACCGGCGGTGCCGATCCACTCGGCGGCAAGGCCGCGGCGGCGGGTGGCAAGCCGCTGACCCGCGAGTCCAAGGACGAGGCCGCGGCGGACATGGAGTCCAAGTCCCAGACGATGATCTGACCGTCAGGCGGGGCGGCGGTAGGCGCCGTACCACCAGGTGGCAGCCAATTCCCGGGCGGCTGCCGCATCGGTGGCGGGGTCGGCCGACGTCGCGCTGGCGTGGTCGGCGAGGAATCGGTCACCGCCGTACACGATGAGCCGGCTCGCGGTCTCCGCGTCGAGGCTCGCGGGGGTGCGCCCGGCCTGCTGCTCGACGCGAAGCGCCTCGACGGTACGCGTCACGAACTGCTCGAACCCGGCCGCCCAGTACTCCCGGACCACCTCGTCGTACGCCGCGACCTCGCTGATCGCCGCCAGCACCGGGGCGTACGTCCGGTAGATGCGGATCACGTCGGCGAAGACCTCGGTGAGCACCGCGAACTGGTCACCCGGCCCGCCCGGGTCCCACTCGCGGATCCGGTCGAAGGACGTCTCCCGCATGGTGCCGGCGAGGCGCATGAGCAGCTCGCTCTTGTCCCGGAAGTGGGTGTAGAAGGTCGACCGCGCCACTCCGGCCTCGGCGGCGATCCGCTGGACGCCGAGGTCGGTGAAGCGGACCCCCTGCTGGAGCAGCCGCTCGGTGGCTGCCAGCACCCGCGCTTCGACGGCGGCTCGCCCATCGGGATTGCGGGGGCGGCGGCGGGTGATCGAGGGCATACCCGAAATCCTAGGTGGCCGGGGGTCGGGTCGGCGACGTACGCTCGCTGCCGGACACAGTGTCCGACATAGTGACCACGGAGTGCCTGATCGCGGCCTCCGACCCACCACGAGGAGCGACACACGTGAAGTACCGACTGCTGGGCACCACCGGGGTGTATGTCTCGGAGATCTCGCTCGGCACGATGACCTTCGGAGGCAGCGGGCAGCCGGTCTGGGGCAGCCTCGGCGCGTTGCCGCTGTCCGACGCGCAGCGGCTGGTGGACACGGCGCTGGACGCCGGTGTCAACTTCGTCGACACCGCCGACACCTACAGCGAGGGTGAGAGCGAGGAGTTGCTCGGCCAGGCGCTCGGCAAGCGTCGACGTGACGTGGTACTCGCGACCAAGGTGCACGCCCGGACGGGTCCCGGCCCGAACGACGTCGGCACCTCGCGGCTGCACATCATGCAGGCGTTGGAGGACAGCCTGCGGCGGCTGCGCACCGACTACATCGACCTGTACCAGATCCACAACTTCGACCAGGTCACGCCGATGGAGGAGACGCTGCGGGCGCTGGACGACGCCGTGCGGCAGGGCAAGATCCGCTACGTCGGTTGCGCGAACTTCGCCGCCTGGCAGATCTCCAAGGCGCTCGGCATCTCCGCCCGGGAGAAGCTCGCCAGGTTCGTCTCGGTGCAGTCGTACTACTCGCTGGTGGGCCGCGACGTCGAGCGTGAGCTGGTGCCGATGGCACTCGACGAGGGCATCGGCATGACCGTGTGGAGCCCGCTCGCTGGCGGCTTCCTCTCCGGCAAGATCACCCGCGACAACGGGGTCGCGGACAGCGGCTCGCGCAGCGCGCAGCCCGGCTACACCAACTTCCCGCCACTGGACCGGGAGCGCGGCTTCGACGTGGTGGATGTCCTCAAGGGCGTCGCCGAGCGGCACGGGGTCAGCCCGGCCCGGGTGGCGGTCGCCTGGCTGCTGACCCGGCCCGCCGTGACCAGCGTGATCGTCGGTGCCCGCAAGCACGAGCAGCTGGTGGACAACATCGCCGCCTCGGATCTCACGCTGACCGCGCAGGATCTCACCGAGTTGGACGAGATCACCAAGCTGCCCGCCGCCTACCCGAACTGGATCCAGGAGGCGTTCGCCGGGGTCCGCTACCCGCGGTGAGCCGGTCGCCCGGTCCGGTGCTCGCCCGCCGGGCCGGGCGCGGCCCTACTTGAGGATCAGCCGGTTGGTCTGTTCGAACACGTCCAGGTCGGCCAGGGTCTCGGCGACCGAGGCGGAGAGCGGGCTGGGGAACCGGTCGCGGGGGAAGAAGCCCGCGTCGGTGGTCTCGTCGGTGGTCCGGGTCAGCTGCCCGTCCCACTCCTCCACCTTGAACGCCGTGGTGAAGACCTGGTACGTGTGCCCGTACATGTTGGTGCTGGTCCGGTCCGGGCCGGTGTAGAGCGCGAACGCGCAGACCCGCAGCGCCCGCAGTCCGGTCTCCTCGCGGACCTCCCGGACCGCGCAGTCGGCGATCGACTCGCCCAGCTCCATCGCCCCGGCGGGCATGGCCCACTGACCGTTGTCGGAGCGTTGGATCAGCAGGATTCGTCCGGCATTGTCGCTGACCACGGCGCGGGCGCCGACGAACATCAGCGTCCGGTCCCCGGCGAGCGCGCGTAACTGCCCCACGTACGAGTCGGCCCAGGAGATGCTCACCTGCGCCAATTTACGGGGGTTCCCAACGTGTGACCGGCGACACTAGCTTGTTACCCATGCGTAGCACGATGATGGACGCCCCCCTGCAGGTCTCCCGGATCCTCGACCATGGCGCCACCGTGCACGGCACGGCCGAGGTGGTCACCTGGACCGGCGCCGAACCCCGCCGGATGACGTACGCCGAGGTGGGTCGGGCCGCCGCCCGGCTGGCACACGCACTGCGTGCCGAGTGCGGCGTGACCGGCGACGAACGCGTCGCCACCTTCATGTGGAACAACAACGAGCACCTGGTCGCCTACTTCGCGGTGCCGAGCATGGGCGCGGTGCTGCACACCCTCAACATCCGGCTCTTCCCCGACCAGGTCGTCTACATCGCCAACCACGCCGAGGACCGGGTGGTGCTGGTCGACAGCACCCTCATCCCGCTGCTGGCCCGCGTGATCGGCGAGCTGACCACGGTGCGGCACGTGGTGGTGGTCGGCGGTGGCGATCCGGCGCCACTGGTGGCGGCGGCCGGCGACCGGATCACCGTGCACCATTGGGACGCGCTGCTCGCCGACCGTCCCGACACGTACGACTGGCCCGAGGTGGACGAGCGCGACGCGGCGGCGCTCTGCTACACCTCCGGCACCACCGGCAACCCGAAGGGCGTGGCGTACTCGCACCGGTCGATCTACCTGCACTCGTTGCAGGTCTGCATGCCGGAGGGCTTCGGCCTCGGGCCGACCCACCGGGAGTTGGCCATCGTGCCGATGTTCCACGCCATGTCGTGGGGTCTGCCGTACGCGGCGTTCCTCTCCGGCGCATCGATGATCATGCCGGACCGCTTCCTCCAGGCCGCGCCGATCGCCGAGATGATCGCCACCGAGCGGCCCACCCTGGCCGGCGCGGTGCCAACGATCTGGACCGACCTGCTGGCCTACCTCGACGGCCACGACGTGGACACCTCCTCGCTGACCGAGGTGATCGTGGGCGGGTCGGCCTGCCCGCCGGCGTTGATGCACGCGTTCGACGAGCGGCACGGGATCGACGTCATCCACGCCTGGGGGATGACCGAGATGTCCCCGCTGGGGTCGGTCTCCCGTCCGCCGGCCGGCGTGAGCGGCGAGCAGGCGTGGCGTTACCGCTACACGCAGGGGCGGGTGCCGGCGGGGGTGCAGGCGCGGATCGTCGGCCCGGTGGGCGAGCCGTTGTCCGCCGACGGCACGGCCGTGGGGGAGCTGGAGGTCCGTGGGCCGTGGGTGACCGCGCGGTACGTCGGTGACGACGTCCCGGACGAGGAGAAGTTCCGCGACGGTTGGCTGCGTACGGGCGACGTGGGCACCCTGTCGCCGGACGGGTACATCACGCTGACCGACCGCGCCAAGGACGTGATCAAGTCCGGCGGTGAGTGGATCTCGTCGGTGGAGCTGGAGAACGCGCTGATGGCCCACCCGGCGGTGCTGGAGGCGTGTGTGGTGGGCGTGCCGGACGAGCGGTGGGACGAGCGGCCTCTCGCCACCGTGGTGGTCCGGGAGGGTGCCTCGGTGACCGCCGAGGAGCTGCGCGACTTCCTGGCCGGTTCGGTGGCCCGCTGGCAGTTGCCCGAGCGGTGGGCGTTCATCGACGCGGTGCCGAAGACCAGCGTCGGCAAGTTCGACAAGAAGGTCGTCCGTTCGCAGTACGCCGGGGGCGAGCTGACTGTCCGGGAGCTGACAGCCCAGTAACGTTTTTCCGGGCACTGTCGCCTGCTGGGTGAGGGGTTTCTCCTGACATTCCTCCCTCCCCAGGGGGCGGCCCCGGCGTTCGCACCGCGCCGGGCGCCCGCTCCACGCGGGGCGACCCGCACTGTCATTGTTGCGAAACTTGTTCGTCTCTGTCCTGATGACGGCGAAATCGGGTGGTGAGCGACCCGATCAGGCGTCGCTGGTGCTGATCAGCACCTTGCCGACCGTTGCGTCCTCCACCGCCTGATGCGCGGCGGCCGTCTCGGCCAGCGCGTAGCGGTGCAGCGGCAGGCCGGCGTCCGCGCCGACCCGGATGCCGCCCTGGTTGGCCGCCGCCGCCACGTCCCGCACGCCCGCCGCCTTGGCCGCCTTCGGCTCCGTGTAGACCAGCACGAACTGCCAGCGCGCGTTCGGCGCCATCATCGGCCGGATCGGGATGGACACCTCGCCCCCGCCGTCGTCGGCGTACATGCAGACCGCGCCGCCGTGCCGCAGCACCTGTACGTCGATCGTGGCGTTGCGGGCCGGGGAGACCTCCACGATCGTGTGCACCCCGTCGGGGGCGATCTTGTGGACCTCCTCGACCACGTCCTGCTCCCGATAATTGATCACGTAGGAGGCGCCGGCCGCCGCCGCGAGCTGCGCCTTCTCGGCGCTGCTCACCGTGGCGATCACCGTGGCGTCGGCCCAGCGGGCGAGCTGGATCGCCGCGTTGCCGACCGCGCCCGCCCCGCCCTGCACCAGCACGGTGTGATCGGCCAGCGCACCGGCGCGCAGCGCGTCCGGCATGAACTCGCCAGCGGTCAGGCAGCGGTGCGCGGTGAGGAACGGGATGCCCAGGCTGGCTCCCATCTCGAACGAGGCGTCGCCCAGGCGCACCGCCTGCCGGACCGGCACCAGGGTGTACTCCGCGCTGGTGCCCCACGGCCGCTGCCAGGCCGCCTCCCAGATCCAGACCCGCTCACCGATCCGGTCAGGGTCGACCCCCTCGCCGACCGCCTCCACCACGCCCGCGCCGTCCTGCCCGGGGATCTGCCACCCGTTCGGCGCGAAGGAACGGCGCGACTTCCAGTCCGTCGGATTCACCCCCGAGACCGCCATGCGGACCAGAACCTCGCCCGCTCCCGGCTCCGGCACCGGCCGGTCGACCAGCTCCAGCACCGAAGGATCGCCGGTGCGCTCGTACACGATGGCTTTCATCCGTGGTCTCTCTCCTCACCATGCAGGGCATCCGCGCCGAGCACCGCGGCTGCGGTACCCCGCTCAGCCTCGATCAACCCAGGTCGTCCACCAGCTGCGGGGTCAGCTCGCCGATCGCGGCCAGCGACACCACGGCCAGCCCGGCGGCATCCGGGTCGAGGGGGTACGACCCGTGCGGCACCGCCACCACCCGCATTCCCGCCGCGGCGGCCGACCGGACCCCGTTGGACGAGTCCTCCACGGCCACACAGCGGGCCGGGTCGACGCCGAGGCGCCGCGCCACGGCCAGATACACGTCCGGCGCCGGCTTGCCGCGTTCGGTCTCCTCGGTGGACAGGGTCGCCACGAACGCGTCCGTCAGGCCGGTGGCGGCCAGCGCCGCCCCGATCAGCCGGGTCGGCGACGAACTGGCCAGACCCAGCGGCCACCGCGCGGCCAGCCGGCGCACCACGTCGTCGGCACCGTCGATCAGGGGTACGTGGTCCCGGTAGCGCCGGGTCATCTCCTCTACCACCTCGTCGGCGACCTGCCCGGCGGTGCGGTCCACCCCCAGCTCGCCGCTGAGGTAGTGGGCCCACTCGCCGGTGCTCATGCCCATCAACCGGCGCTGCGTGTCGGGCTGCCAGGTGCCGCCGTGCGCCGCCACGTACGCCCGCCGGACCTCCTCCCACACCGGCTCGGAATCCACGATCACGCCGTCCAGGTCGAAGACCACCGCATCCGCCACGGGCCCATCCTGCCCGACCCGGAGGCGTCCGGTCAGCCGGGCAGCGCGGGCAGCCCGATCGGGCTGCCCGCCGGGATCAGCGTGTGGCAGGACCGGGCGATCGGCTCCAGCAGCTCCCGAAGACGGTCCGTGCCGTCCGCGCCGAGGGCCTGCCACGGGTGGGCGGCAGCGCGGTCGGTGGCGTCCTCGACCGCCTGGAACGCGGCCCGGCTCTGCTCGGTGGCGGTGCCGTCCGGCGTCAACCAGCCCCGCTGCACCAGCCGCTCGCGGGCTGCGTGCCACTGCTCCTCGGACCAGCCCCGGCCCAGCAGGTTCTGCGGCGACATGCCCACGGCGACCTTCCAGGCCAGCGTCTCCACCGGGTCCAGACCGGCGGCCACCAGCGCCGCCACATGCCCGTCGCCCCGGTGCTCGCGCAGCGTGGTGGCGGCCTGCCACATCCGCGCCAGCGGATACTCGCCGATCGGCAACGCCGCGTTGACCGCGCCGAGCACCCGGCCGGCGGTCTGCGCCGCCCCGGCGGCGTCCTCCAGCAGGTCGGCGGCCTCCACCAGATGCGTCTCCGGCAGCTCGTAGGTCAGCTCGGCGAGGGCCTGCACCGCGCCGGTCAGCCGGGCACGCAGCGCCTCCTGCGGGGTGGCCAACCGCCACACCGCCGGCAGCGCCCGGGTCACCATCGGTGGCGCGAAGGTGAAGAAGGTGGCGATCACCGGGGCCGCCTCGGTGGCGCCCAGCGGAGCGGACCGACCGGCGAAGTAACCCCGCCAGTAGCCGCGCAGCCCGACCGCCTCGTACGCGGCCCGCGCCCGGGGATGGAAGTAGGTGACAGCGTGCACCGGTTCGAAGTGCGTCCACATCAACCGGGCGGTCCGCCCGGGCTCGTCCAGCGCCGTCACGTGCACCTCCGCGTCCCGACCCCCATGGTCACCCCGGACGGGGGCCGCCCGGGGTGACGCCGAACCTACTGCCGGAGGGTGACGGGCCGGAAGCCCCATGTGAACAACACCATCGCGTCCCGGCGACAACTGGGATGATCCGGGCAGGTCACTGGGCGGCGAGCACGTCCACCACGAAGCGCAGCGGACCGGTCGGACGCCCACCGGCGGCGGCCTCGTCGTTGCCGTACGCCAGCTCGCCCGGGATGTCGAGCTGCACCCGGCTGCCCACGGTCACGCCGACCAGGCCCTGGTCCCAGCCGGGGATGACCTGACCGACGCCGATCGGGAAGGTGGCCGGCTGCCCGGCGTTCCACGAGGAGTCGAACTCCTTGCCGTCCTTGTAGAACACGCCCACGTAGTTGGTCGTGATGTTCTGGCCCTTCTTCACCGCCGGGCCTTTCCCCTTGATCACCGGGGTGACCGTGAGCTTCTTCAGCTCGCCCGTGCCGGCCTTCACCGTCGGCTTGCTGCCCAGCGCCGGGTCGGCGCCCTCGGGCAGCTGCGGTGCCGGCGGCGCGCCGGTCGCGTCCGGGGCCGGGGCGGAGGCGGACGGGGTCGCACCGGCCTGGTTGGTGGGCTTGTCGTCGTTCCGGTTCCGATCGACCCACACGAAGACGGTGATCAGCAGTGCCATCACGGCGATGCCGGCGAGGCCGCCCGCCCACGCGTTGCGGCGTCGCTTCGCCTCGGCGGCCTTCTGCTCCGCCAGCTGGGCGGCCAGCCGCCGCCCCGCCTTGGTCGCCGGGCTCTGGCCCTCCGACCGGTTCTGCTGCGTCCGCTCGCTCACGTCGTCGACTCCCTGCTGCGAAGGTGTGGCCGGCACCCGGTGCCGGGGGGAAAGCCGACGCACACGGTACCCGCCCGGCGGCCTGCCGTGCCCGCCCCGGACGTCTCGGATCGCCCAGAGAGACACTCCGGGGACGGTTATTCCGGGACCACCATGAAGTCGGTCACGAAGGAGGTCACCCGACCGTCGGCGGTCCGCCCGATCCAGGTGCCGTAGCAGCCGTCGCCCCAGCCGGTGGCGACGGTGACGACATTCGCGCCGGTGGCCTCGTCCAACACCGCCGTGATCAGCCCCGGGACGGGCGACGAGGGCAGCTCCGCCGGGATGAAGACGGCCTCGATCTGGTCCTCGTCCCAGGCTTCCAGGGCGGTGAGCGCCGTCGGGTCGGCCAGGGTGCCGGCGCTGGCGTCCACCCCGTACCCGAAGTAGTCGTCGGCGCCGAGGGCGGCGACGTCCTGGTCGCCGACGACGGCCGGCTCCCACCGGACCGTCGGTTCGTCGGAGACCACCAGCTCCAGCGCGGCGACCCGCCGGTCCACCTCCGCGTCCTCCCGCAGCACCGCGGCCACCCAGGCCCGGGCGGGATGCCGCCCCGGGGGCACCGTGACCGTGAACGGCTCGGCTTCCGGGCGGACCAGCGGGTCACACCCGACCACCTGACCGGTCGGCAGCACGATGTCGCCCACCGGGTGGACCTCGATCAGGTACGCGCCGTGCTGGTCCGTGAAGCGGGCACCGGGCGTCAACAACCGACCCAGATCAGGGGTGTACGGCATGGGGGCTCCTCCGGTGGCCACTGGCCGGCGGAGCGTACCCGGTCCAGCGGACACCGTCGGTGCCGCGTACGTCAGGCGCTCTTGCGGGGTGCGGTCTTGCGGGCGGCCGTCTTCTTCGCCGGCTCCGCCTTCTTCGCGGGGGTCTTCTTCGCGGCGGTCTTCTTCGCCGGCTCGGCCGTCTTCTTCTCGGCCGTCTTCTTCGCGGTGGCCTTCTTCGCGGGCGCCTTGGCCGCCTTCTTCTCGGCCGCTTTCTGCGCCGAGCGGGCCGCTGAGATGGGCGTCGGCTCGCCGCCCCCGCCACCACGGGCGGGCTGCTCACCACGGGCCGCCCGGGCCCGGTCCACCGATGCCTTCAGCGCGGCCATCAGGTCCACCGCCGCGGCCGGGGCCTCCTCGACCTCCTCCGGCTGGACGACCTCCCGACCCTCCACCTTCGCGTCGATGACCTCCTGCAACGCGGCCCGGTAGTCGTCGGTGAAGACGTCCGGCTCGAACTCGCCGGTCATCGAGTCGATCAGGGAGCTGGCCATGGCCAGCTCGGGTGGGCGCACCTTGAGGTCCTCGTCGAGGAACCCGAAACCCGGGTTACGGATCTCGTCCGGCCAGAGCATCGTGTTGAGCAGCAGCACGCCCTCGCGGACCCGCAGCGTGGCGAGCTGCTCCCGCTGGCGCAGCGCCACCTTGACGATGGCCACCCGCTCCGAGTCGATCAACGCGTCGCGCAGCAGCACGTACGGCTTGGTCGCCGTGCCCTCGGGCTCCAGGAAGTACGCCTTGTTGTAGAGGATCGGGTCGACCTGCTCGGCGGGGACGAACTCCAGCACGTCGATCGCGCGGGAGCTGGTCAGCGGCAGATCGGCGAAGTCCTCGTCGGTGAGGATCACCATTTCGCCGCCGCCGATGTCGTAGCCCTTGGCGATGTCGTCGTAGGTGACCTCCTCGCCGCAGACCGAGCAGGTGCGCTTGTAGCGGATCCGGCCACCGTCCTCGCGGTGCACCTGGTGGAACCGGATGTCCTTCTCCTCGGTCGCGGAGTACAGCTTCACCCCGATCGAGACGAGCCCGAACGACACGGCTCCCTTCCAGATGGCACGCATCCTGCGCTCCCTTCCCCGGTATCGACCATGCTCGCATCCGAAAGAACCGGACGCGAGCTGTTCCGGCTGCTACTACAGTCGGGTCGTGCCCGGCGCGCCGCTCAAGCCGATGCTCGCGATGACCGGGCCGCTCCCGGCGGGTGACGGCTGGGCGTACGAGTTCAAGTGGGACGGGGTCCGCGCGCTGGCCGACATCTCCGGCGGCGGCCAGCACCTGTACGCCCGCTCCGGCGTGGAGATCACCGCCGCGTACCCCGAACTGGCCACGCTGAACGAGCAGGTCGACGACGCGCTGCTCGACGGCGAGGTGGTGCTGCTCGGCGAGGGCGGACAGCCGTCGTTCACGGCCCTCGCGGAGCGGATGCACGTCCGGGACCGCAACAGGGCGGCCCGGCTGGCGGCGGTCATGCCGGTGACGTACATGATCTTCGACCTGCTCCGGTTGAACGGCGACGACCTGACCGGCTGGCCGTACGAGCGCCGCCGTGAGGCCCTGGACGCGCTCGCCCTCGGCGGTGCCCGGTGGGCGGTGCCGCCGGTCTTCTCCGACGGCCCGGCCACCTACGAGGCGGCCGGCGAACACGGCCTGGAGGGGGTCATGGCCAAGCGGGTCGCTGCCGTCTACCGCCCCGGGGTGCGCTCGCCGGACTGGGTGAAGGTCAAGTTGGAGGTGACCGGTGACTTCGTCATCGGCGGCTGGCGGCCCGGCGCGCGGCGGATCGGTGGGCTGCTGGTCGGGGTGCCCGGCCCGGACGGCCGGTTGATCTACCGGGGGCGGGTCGGCGGCGGGATCGGCGCGGCGATCGAACGCCAACTCCTCGCCGAGCTGGAGCCGCTGCGCTCCGGCGGGTCACCGTTCGCGCCGGGTGTGCCGCGCGAGGATGCCCGGGGCGCCATCTGGGTAGAACCCCGGGTGGTGGTGGAGGTGAAGTACGGCCAGCGCACCCCGGACGGCCGGCTGCGCTTCCCCCGGGTGCTGCGGTTGCGCCCGGACAAGCCGCCGGAGGAGGTCGACGATGCCGGGTGAGCGGCTGCGGGTGGACGTCGAGGGCCGCCCCCTCGAGCTTTCCAACCTGGACAAGGTGCTCTATCCGGCGGCCGGCTTCACCAAGGGGGAGGTGATCGACTACTACACGCGGATCTCGCCGGTGCTGCTGCCGCACCTCCGGGACCGGCCGGTGACCCGGATCCGCTTCCCCAACGGGGTGGACGACAAGTCGTTCTTCGAGAAGAACACGCCGGCCGCGACGCCGGACTGGGTGCGCGTGGAGAATCTGCCCGCGCCCGGCTCGACGAAGGGCCGGGAGACGATCGACTACGTGGTCGCCGACGACCTGCCCACCCTGGTCTGGCTGGCCAACCTGGCGGCGTTGGAGCTGCACACGCCGCAGTGGAAGGTGGGCGAGCACCCGGACATGATGGTCGTCGACCTGGACCCGGGACCCCCGGCCGGGCTCGCCGAGTGCTGCCCGGTGGCGGTGCTGATGCGCGACCGGCTCGCCGACGACGGAATCGACTCGTACCCGAAGACCTCCGGCAAGAAGGGCATGCAGCTCTGCTGCCCGATCGCCGGCACCCAGTCCTCCGATCTCGTCTCCGACTACGCCAAACGCATCGCGCAGGAGTTGGAGAAGGCGCACCCGAAGCTGATCGTGTCGAAGATGGCGAAGAACCTGCGCCCCGGCAAGGTCTTCATCGACTGGAGTCAGAACAACGCGGCGAAGACCACCGTGGCGCCGTACTCGCTGCGGGCCCAGTCGGTGCCGTCGGTGTCCACGCCGCTGACCTGGGACGAGGTCGAGGCCGGCGCCCGCGGCCGCAGGCCGGTCGTCCGCCAGTTCACCGCCGCCGAGGTCCTGGACCGGGTCGAGGAGTACGGCGATCTGCTCGCCCCGCTGCTCGACGGCGGCCCGGAACTGCCCACGCGCTGACCGTCGCCGACAACTTTCGGCACCCGCTGGCAGTCCACGGCCAAGGGGCCGACTGGACCAGGGGACGGGCACCTCGACGCTCGAGCTGTTCGACTACGGCGTGCCGGTGAAGGTCGAACGCCCGACCGACGTCGTCATGATCGAGAAGTAGGACCGCGCCGCCCGGCGCTTACCCGCGAGTGGGCGCCGGGCGGTTGGCGGTCGGGGTCATCGTGCCGCCTCCGCCAGGTCGGCTGGTACGAGCGACTGGGCCAGCCTGGCGTAGCTGTCGCCCCCGTGGCCCGCCGCAACGGCCCGTTCGATGATCGATTGCACGGCCTGTAGCGGCGCGGGGTCGACACCGCGCGCGGCTGCGGCGTCGCGGACGTGGGCGACCGCTGAGCCTGCCGACGCGATGGTGGATACGTCGGCGGCGAAGGTCCCGGACGTGAGTTGGTCGGCGAACCGGTCGGCCATGTCGGGCAACAGGCCACCGATTCCTCTGGCGAAGCGGGCGAACGCGGTCGGGGGAATGCCTTCGGTGATGGCCAGGGCGAAGGCGTGCGCGAGTCCGCCGACGGACATGGTGAACAGGTCGAGCAACGCCATCTCGTACGCTGCTGCCGTGCCGGCATCCGCGCCGAGGTGGACGCTGGAGCCACCGAAGCTCTCCAGCCAGGGAAGGCTGTCGTCGAAGAGGGCCCGCGGACCGCTGTAGAGGATCGTCGCGGCCGGTGTCCCGATGGTCGGCGCGGGCGTCAGGATGGCACCGTCGAGGTAGTTGACGCCCCGCTGCGCTGCCCAGGCCGCCATGTCCCGTGCCTCGGCGGCGTGCCCGCTGCTGAGGTTGACGAATGTTCCTCTCGGCGAACGTTCGAGCCCGGACATGACGGCGCGGACCGCCCGGTAGTTGATGACGCAGGCGATGACGACCGATGCCCGGCGTGCCGCATCGGCCACCGTCGGAGCGAGCACCGCCCCTTGGGCCACCAGTGCGGTCGCCTTGCCGGGTGAGCGGTTCCAGAGCAGGGTGGGGTGGCCGGCGGCGAGCGACGCGGCGGCCAGCGCCCGGCCCATCGGGCCGAGCCCCAGGACGGCGACGGCGGCGGATTGATTGTCCAGGTTGCGGTGAGTCACAGCGACGACGCTAAACCTTTACGTTGACGTGAAGGTCAAGCCCTGATCTGCTGTCGGGGTGCGGATCAGCGAACTGGCGCGGGAGGCGGGCACCACCCCGCGCGCCCTGCGCTACTACGAGGAGCAGGGCCTGTTGCGACCTGCCCGTCTCGCCAGCGGCTACCGTCACTACGACCCGCAGGCGGTGGGCACGGTGCGGCACATCCAACTGTTGTTGTCCGCCGGCTTGAACACTTCGGCGATCGCCGAGATCCTTCCCTGCATCCCCGACGGCGTAACCGTGCTGGCCCCCACCTGCCCGGAGCTCCTCGACGCTCTGGCAGTGGAGCGCGCCCGAATCACGACGTCCATCGATCGGCTCGCTGCCGCCCGCGATGTCCTGGATCGGCTCATTCAGGCCGGCCCTGCTGCGGGCGACCAGTCCTGAGCGCGGCGCGGCGCAGACGCCACCAGGCGCCAACGACCAGGGCGAGGGTGACGACGGTGACCGCGACGTCGCCCGCCAGGGCCGCCGCCGGGCTCGCCGGGGAGTACGGCGGCACCAGGTACGCGAACGCGGCGGCGCTGACCACGTTCGCCGAACCGGCGGCTAGCACGTGACGCTGCCCCCAGCGCACGCCCGCCGACAGGTACGCGACGACGGCCCCGACGGCGGCGGCGAGCGCCAGCGCGATGCCCACCCCCGCCCAGCCGGGCGTCAGGTCGGTGCCGAGGTGGACGAGGACGATCAGCAGACCCACCCAGAGCGGGTGCGGTACCCGGCGGACGCGGCGCGGGCTGGGGTGACGCCAGCGGGGCAGCAGGGCCACCGTGACGAGGGCGAGGACGACCACCGTGGCGAAGGTCAGTTGCAGCGGGCTGGCCAGGAAGTTCTTGCGCCCCTCGGGGGAGGTGAAGACCAGCAGGCTGCCGAGCAGGTAGACCACACCGACCACCGCCAGCCCGGGTCGTCCGAGCCACGGCAGAAGCCGCCGCTTCGCACCGAGGAACGACTCGACGAACACGATCGGCGCGCAGATGGTCAGCAGGATGTGGTTGCCCACGTAGTCGAACGCCTGCCGCAGGCTGAACCCGAGCCCCGGCACCAGCGACGCCTCGGCGGCGGCCCGGGTGTCGGCGTACTGCGTGTCATTCAGGTAGCCGGGGTTGAACAGGGACTGATCCACCAGGCCGGCCTGGAGCACACCGAAGGCGGCGGCGAGCAGCACGATCGTCGGCCATCCCGCGCCGAGGCGTCGGGCGGTCTCCCGGATCAGGATCGCGGCCCCGCCGTACATCGGGCCCAGGCCGATCACCACCGGGAGGAAGTCGTCGATCGCGAAGCCGCCCCACGAGCACTCGGCCGCCCAGGGCGCGAGCAGCAGCAACGCCACCACCGGTACGAGCCGGCGGCGCAGCGGCGGACGGCCGGGATGGTCGGCCGGATTCGGGGCGGTGGGTGACGCGGCGGGACGGACGGCGGGGTCGGGATCGGTCGGCACAGGCGCTCCTCGGCGGCTCGGCGGGTCATCCGTACCGTGCGCGGGCCATCCGGCCAGGCGCTACGGCCATCGGCCGACGACGACGGCGACCAAGGTCGTTGCGTAGGGTGGTGCGGACGTCGTCACCCGGGGGAGCACGCCGATGCAGCCACACGCCACGGCCGAGGAGTCGGTCCCGCCCACCGCCACCGAGAGCCCGCTGCTCAGCTACCGCGACGAGGTCACCGGTGAACGCGTGGATCTCACGACACAGCAGGTCGGCGCCTGGTCCGCGCGCAGCGCGAGCCTGCTGCGGGACGGCTGCGGTCTCGGCCCCGGCAGCCGCGTAGCGGTGCTGCTGCCGCCGCACTGGCGTACCGCCGCGGTGTTGCTGGGCGCGTGGGCGTCGGGCCTGGCGGTGTCGTTCCGGCCGCGCGCCACCGCGGGCCTGCCGGTGCTGGAGCCCGGCTGCGACCGGCCGTTCGACGCGGTCCTCGTGACCCCCGAACGGCAGGACGACTGGCTGGAGGACGTGCCGGACGCGCCGCACCGCTACCTCGTCGGCACCGGCCCGGGGCAACTGGCCGACGTGCCGTTGGGCTGGCTGGACTGGTCCGCCGAGGTGCTTCGCCACGGCGAGGTTACGCCCGACCACACCGCCATCCACCCGTCGGACCCGGCCACCGCGGACGGCACCACCTACGGTCAGTGGGGTGCGCTCGCCCAGGAGTTCGCCGCGATGCTGGACCTGCGCGCCGGCGACCGACTGCTGGTCGACGCCGCCGAGCACGAGCAGCCGCTGAAGTGGTTGCTCGCGCCGTTGTCGGTGGGCGCGTCCGTGGTCATCAGCGCCAACCTCGACCCGGCGCGCCGGGACGCGGTCGTCGCCGCCGAGCGGGTGACCCGGGTCCTCTGATCCGCTCGGAACGGTCAAACAGCGCCCCGCGATCCTGTTCTGTTACATCGGTATCTGCCCTGCTCAGAGGGTCTTTTGTCGATGCCGTCGGCATGTTTTCATACCCGGAAGACGACGTCATCGACCGCGCACCGCTCCCTCACTGAAAGGTGCACCGATGCACAGGAGATCGACCTTCCGACTGGCGGTCCTCACCGCCACCGCCGCCACGTTCCTGGCGTCCGGCGGCGCCTCCGGGGCGCTCGCCACGGCTGCCCCCGCGACCGCCTCCCCGGGCGTCGCGGCCTGTGAGCCGGCCGCCGATCCGCACGGCGTGGCCCGGGTCGCCCAGGGCGCCACCGCGCAGGAGCCGGAGCTGTACTCCAAGAACGAAGCCAACGCCTACGGCGTGATCAGAGACGCCCCGCGCCTGCCCAACGGCAGCGTCACCGTGCCGACGGTCTTCCACATGGTCTCCGACCACCCCCTCACCGCGGCCGAGACGGCCAGGTGGAACACCCTGATCGCGGCGCAGATGGCCGTGCTCAACGACTCGTACGCGGGTCGTACGGCGGCGAACGCCTCCGACACACCGTTCCGGTTCTCGCTCGTCGACACCACGTGGACGGTGAACAGCGCCTGGTACACGGTCGAGCCGGGCAAGAACGAGCGCGACATGAAGAAGGCGCTCTACACCGGTGACTCCCGCACCCTGAACGTGTACGCGGCCAACATCGGCGGCGGGCTGCTCGGCTGGGCGTACTTCCCGAAGGGCTACAACAACGGCCGCGACTACATCGACGGCGTGGTGATGCTCGACGAGTCGATGCCGGGCGGGACGGCCGGCAAGTACTCCCTGGGCGACACGCTGACGCACGAGGTCGGACACTGGCTGATGCTGGAGCACACCTTCGCGCACGGCTGCTCGGCGTCCGGGGACTTCGTCGAGGACACGCCCCGGGAGGCCGGGCCGCAGTTCGACTGCCCGGTGGGCGCGGACACCTGCGCCGCACCCGGCCTGGACCCGATCCACAACTTCATGGACTACACGCAGGACTCCTGCATGGACATGTTCACGGCCGGCCAGGCCGACCGGATGAGCGACGCCTGGGTGGCGTTCCGCGCCGGAGGCGCCGGCTGACGCAGGCGTTGTCGGGGGCTGGTGGGCTGAGCCCGCCAGCCCCTTTCCCTTCCTCCTCACCGTTGGTAAAGCCAGGGCGTGCGTCGCGAGCAGGGCGCGGTGTGGTCGGCGGGCAGGGCACACCGCCCGCCGCCGGGCAGTCGCCGGTCGCAGAAGACCCAGTGGCGTACGCCCTGCTGGTCCTCGGCCGACACGGTCACCCCACCTGGCTCGACGCGGGCGCTGAGCCGGGCCAGCACCCGGGCGGCGGTCCGGGCGAGGATCCGGGCCCGGAGCAGGTCGGGTGCGGTGACCGGCAGGTGGATCACCCAACGGTCGGTCATCGGTGACGGTGGTTCGCCGACTGGGTTCTTTGGGACTTGCTCTGGCTTGCTGCTGCCATCGGTGGTCGATCCTCGCGTCGGCTCACCAGCCGGCGGATCAGGTCGCGCACGGGGGACCGCCCTTCATCGGGTCGCGTCGAAGTGGAGGGGCGGCCTCCGCCGGTTGCGGGCGGCGGAGACCGCCCCACCCTGCGACCGCAGCCTCGATCGGCGGTACGGCAGCAGGGCCGCGCCGGGGGAGCGCGGAGGGTGGGGTCTCGGCGGCGATGCGAGACCGGTACGAGAGGCGCCAACCGACCGCAGCAGCACCGCATCACCGAGAGCGACGCTATTGCCACCGAGTCACCTATGTCAAGCATGTCGCCGAGTCAGCTACCCACTTATGTCATCGGTGCTACGTGTGTTGCCTGTGTCGAAACGGGTGATCAATACTGGGTGGGCCAACCGACTGCAAGGGGCCCCACGTGCCTATCCCGCCCACGATGGACGAACTGCTCGACGCTCTCATGGGAAAGATCAAGGACGGGACGTACCCGCCTGGGTCGCAACTTCCTTCTGGGCGGGCGCTGGCGGATGTCTACGACGTCTCGCAGTCGACGATCAGCCGGGCGGTGGCGAGGCTGCGGAAGCAGGGTGTGCTGGTCGGCCGCCCGGGACGCGGCGTCTTCGTCGCGGAGTCCAATCGGAACTGATCCCGCGGCGCTGACCATCAACTGGTCCAGCTCGGGTGGCTCGAAGAGTTCGATCCCGGGTCTACAAGATCGACGGTTGAGTCGTCCACGGCATTGAACCAGGAGGCAGGCTACGGGGACTCAGGCCATGTTCCGATGGCGCATCAGCAGGCAAGCCGACGGCGGGCCTCGCGCTTGTTGCGTCCGTCACCTCGGTGCTGTCGGCGCTTGCGATTCCCGTATGCGTCACCATCACGTCCACCGGCCCGTACGGCGTCCAACTCGTGCAGCACTATCGAGAGCCTGCACCGCGAGCTCGCCATCCACGCCGCCGAGGACGGCATGAGCCTCAACCAGTACTCCTACGGAAGCTCAGCGCCGCCTGAGCGGTCGGGCAGCCCGTGACGCGCTGGGAAGCGCATTTGATCAACTAACTGTTCATCCCCGCTGCGCCTGTTTCTCATCAAGCTCGCCGGGCGAGTTCGCCAACGGCCGGCAGGGTCACGGAACGGCCGCGCCCACCGGCGTGCCACAGCACCTGTAGACCGGAGCGCTGGCATGCCCTCAACCGCACGGTGGCCCCGCCGCGTCGTGGCGAGCCTCCTGACGCCGGTGGCGATCACCCTGACCCTGGCCACGGCCGTCCCCGTCGAAGCCCACCCGTACGGCTACCCGCAGACCGTGACCATCGCGGCGGACGCGGACCGCCACGAGGTGGTGCGCCTGACGTGGAAGGTGGGCGGCGTCGACGAGTTGACCCTGCTCGGCGTCAAGCTCGGCCTGTTGCCGCAGGAGCGCGTCATGCTCGACGGCGCGATCTCCGTCCAGGCTTCGGACCCGACCGTCCTCGGGCCGTCCGAGCAGTTCGCGAGCTACCTGCTCAAGCAGATGACCGTCAGCAGCGGCGGACACGCGTGCGCCGGCGCCGTCGAACCGCCGAGCGATCTCGTCGGATCCGGTGTGGACGTCGACTACCGCTGCCCGGGGTCGGTCGGCGCGGCCCGCATCGAAATCCGGATGTTGAGCGATCTCGACCCCGCGTACCAGACGGTGGCGACCGGCCCGCAGGGCCAGCGCCAGGTGTACGGCCCCGGCCGGTACGCCCACGACTGGGCGCTCGGCGACGCGCCCGTGGCGGGCGACCCGGGCCACGACCGCAGCATCGCTCCGCGGATCGCCACGGCCGTCGTCGGCGTGCTGCTCGTCGTGGCCGCCGTGCTGCTGCTGCGGCGCCGGGCACGTCGCCGGCGGGTCGTACCCACCCGAACGTCGTCCTGAGACCGGCCCCCCGGGCGGCCCCCCTGCCCGCCGCAGTCGACATCACGGTGTTCGACGTCGGCGGTTCTTTCCCCCAACCAAGGAGAAAATTCGCCATGACGCACGATCCACGTGCGCGTAGGAAGCGAACACGCGGACTCCTGTCCGCGGTGGCGCTCATCCTCATCGCCGGACCGGCGACGACCCTCAGCCCCACCCTCGCCGGAGCGCAGGCGGTCCCGAGCAGCGGTAACACACCGCTGATCAACCTGAGCAGCGGGCAGAACGTCGAGGGCACCGTCCCGGTCACCGTCGAACCGGTCACCGAGAACGACTCGGTCACCACGCTCGCGGTCGACGGCGACAGGATCGACGCCGACCGGACCGCCGGCACCGCCCACTTCGCCTTCGAGATGGGTGGCAACGGCACCGAGGCCCGCTACCGCAACTACGTCACCGTCAACGGCCACACGGCCGAGGCGGACCGGGTCTACCTCCCGGACATACCCGGCGGGCAGGTCGGCACCCTCGACTTCCCCGGTGACTGGCTGCGTCCCGGGGCCAACACGGTCACCGTCCAGGCCGGAGCGAACTGGGTCGACTCGACCACCAAGACCGCCGTCGGCTACGAGGAGTTGCCGAACGGTGAGGGCGGCCGCTGCCCCAACTACGACGACTACGCGTTGAGCAGCATCAGCCTCAGCCTGCTCGGTGTGGTCGCCGACGGCGAGCAGAACCTGTTCAGCTACAGCTTCGGGGACGGCACCTGCGGCAGTTCGACGAAGCTGCTGAAGCAGGACCTGACCTTCGTCATCTCCGGCGAGCCGGGCAGCACGTCCGGCCTGCGCACCGACCTCGACACCACCAGGCTCGCCAACGGCACGCACACGGTCAGCGCGACGACCCAGTCGGGCGCGAAGACCTCCGTGACGGTCGACGTCAACAACGCCCCGGCCGGCGCGGCGGTGGTCACCCCCGGCGACGGTGCCCGGGTACGCGGAACCCGGCCGGTCATCGCCGCGCTGCCCAGCGGTGCCAAGGACCGCGTCGGGTCGTTGGCCATCGACGACAAACCCGCCGAGAACGCGGAGACACTGGCCGCCGGCACCGCCACGCTCGGCCTCATGGTCGAGGCCGGCAACTCGGTCGAGGCGCGCTACCGCAACTACGCGCTGGTCAACGGCCACCGCGTCGACCTCGGCGGTGACTACGGCGCCGCCGGCGCGGAGGCCGTCACGCTTCCGTTCCCGACCCGGTTCCTGCGCCTCGGTGACAACGTCGTCGAGGTCCGGGCCGGCGACTACAACGGGACTCTCAACGGCGCCACCTGCGCCAACCACGACGACTTCACGCTCACCCGGGCGGCGACGAGCCTCACGCTGAGCACGGCGGGCACGGTGACAGCCGGTGCCACGTACATCGTCACCACCAGCGGCACGACGGTGACGAAGGCGGAGACGACCGCCGCCTCGCTGGCGCTGGGCGACGGGACCTGTGCGGCCAACAAGGACGCGGAGTTCCACTTCACCGTCGGCGGCGCCCCGACGACGCGGACCGTCGACACCCTCGGCAGCGGGGGCGACGCGCACCTGAAGGTGTTCGTCGGCGGCAACGGCAGCGACAACGGCTACGACAACAAGGTGCTGATCAACGGCATCCCGCTGGAGATCGGCATGTGGGAGAAGGAGGTCGCCGACCTCGCCTTCCCGAACGAGTGGCTGGTGCCGGGCGTCAACGCGGTGGAGTTCGTCGCGGGCAACGACCACGGCAGCGCCAAGTCGGGCGGCTGCGACAACTACGACGACTTCACGTTGCGGGACTTCCAACTGCTGTCGACCGGCGCGAAGGCGACCCAGCTGACCCGGTCGATCGCGCAGACGACGGTCACCATCGGCTCGGCGAGCTACCCGCCGGGCTCCCAGGTGGCCACGTACATCGGAGACGGCACCTGCGGCAGCAGTTTCAACGCGGTGCTGGACACGATGGTCCTGTTCGACGTCACCGCGGCCGACGGCTCGGCGCTGCCGGCGCTGGGAAAGCGCGCGGACGTGGACACGACGTCGATCGCGGACGGCGCCCACACCATCAAGGCGGTCGTCGGGGACAAGACCTCGACACGGCGCTTCACCACGGACAACACCGCCCCGGAGATCGACAGCAGCGTCCCGGCGGCCGGGCAGCGGCTGACGTCGACCGTCGCGCTCAACGTCAAGATCAAGGACGCATCCGGGGTGGTCGGTACGCCGGCCATCACGCTGGACGGCGCGGCCGTCAAGCAGGGTGACCAGATCGGTCACGGCCTGCCGGCCGGCGAGCACACCATCGCGGTGACGGCGACCGACGCGCTCGGCAACACCGCCACCCGCGAGGTCCGTTTCAGCAGCGCGAGCATCCCGGACGTCCCGACCGAGCTGAACTCGACCGTCAAGAACACCGACCCGCTCTCGGCCGAGCTGTCCGCCCGGATCCCCGGTGCCGAGGGTATCGGGCTGACCGCCACCTTCACCAAGGCGGACGTGGTCCTGCCGACCAACGGCTACCAGGGCGAGGCGGCCGACGTGCCGGCGACGCTCGACGTCCAGCACGACAGGAGCGTGGACGTCACCTCGCTGCGTCCACTGGACGGCGCGACGATCGACACCCCGTCCAACCGTGGGGTGGTCTTCCAGCGGTACGACCTGCCGCTGGGCACGAGCAAGCAGGAGCCGACGGTGCGCTGGTCGGGCACCATCGACCCGGCGCGGATCGTGGCGCTGCGGGCGTGGAACCCGGCCACCGACAGATGGGTCGTGCTGACCAGCTCCCGCGGGCAGGCGGGGCAGGACACGGTCCTGACCGCGCCGGTCGAGGCCGGCTACCGCGACGGCGGCGTCGTCCACGTGCTGGTCACCGGCGAGGACCCGTTCGCCGACGACCTGTCCCCGCACGACTCGACGGCGCAGAACGACAAGGATCGCTTCGAGGATCCGGGTTCGTACGACTTCTCGTTGGCGCACTTCACCGACACCCAGTACATCACCGAGGGTGCGGCCGGCGGTACGTACGACGACTTCGACGGCAAAGCCGAGCCCTCGGACGTCGAAACGGCCGAGGAGCAGGCGATCTGGTCGGCGGCGTACCGCGACCAGATGCAGTGGATCGCCGACAACGCGGCCAGCCGCAAGATCGCGTACGCCGCGCACACCGGCGACGCCATCGAGAACGACTACTACGACCCGCTGGCCACCAACCCGGACGGCTCACTGAAGCGGCCCGGTCTGCACGAGCAGGTCGAGAAGGAACTCGCCACCGCCTCCAACTTCCAGAAGATCCTCGACGACAACGGTGTCGTCAACCA
The DNA here is from genome assembly GCF_016802865.1 of Micromonospora parastrephiae. Classification (GTDB taxonomy): domain Bacteria; phylum Actinomycetota; class Actinomycetes; order Mycobacteriales; family Micromonosporaceae; genus Micromonospora; species Micromonospora parastrephiae. The sequence continues at coordinate 35,165 of NZ_JAEVHM010000035.1, forward strand.
GGTCATCGCGGGTAACCACGACGACCAGCTGGGCGCCGAGACGGGCCCCACGTCCCGGTTCAGCCGGACCTTCAGCGCCGACCGGTACTACGGGACGGCGAAGTCCTGGCCGAAGGGCACCGAATACCACGCGTGGGACGAGGCGACCAACGCCGACGGTTCCGTCACGCCGGGCAGGGACAACCAGAACAACTATCTGCTCTTCTCCGCCGGTGGTCTGGACTTCGTCGCGGTCGGCCTGTCGTACGGCGTGACGCCGGCGGAGGCCAAGTGGGCTGACTCGATCTTCAAGCGGTACAGGGACCGCAACGGGATCCTGCTCTCCCACGACTACCTGAAGCCGTCGGCCAACCCCGACGGTCGCGGGGCGGACTTCTCCGCGCCGGACGGCTCGCCGCTCTTCAAGCAGGTCGTCGAGACAAACCCGAACGTCTTCCTGGTCCTCGCCGGTCACGAGCACGGCGTCGGCACCAACCTGAAGTCGAAGATCGGTGTCACCGTCAGCCACGACGTCGTTGAGCTGCTCGCGGACTACCAGTTCTACACGGTCACCGCCGCCGAGCTGTGGCCGAAGCAGGTCCCCGCCGACGGCAGCATCGACGTCAACGGCGACGGCACCCCGGACCACAAGGCCACCGACCGGTTGCAGTTCGGCGCGAGCTTCCTGCGCCTGCTCCAGTTCGATGTGGACCGGGCCGAGATGCACATCGACACGTACTCGCCGTTCCTCAAGAACTTCGGGGCGACCGAGTACGACATCCGCCAGGATGGCAGTCAGCCCAAGCCGCGGTACAACGGCTCCGAGGACAACCTGACACTGCCGGTGGACCTCACCACCCGCAAGACGTCGTTCAGCACCGACTCGTTCGCCGCGTACGTGCCGTCCGGCACGATCGGCACCGACGAGGTGACCTCGAACGGTGTCGCCACCGCTACCTGGGACAAGCTCCTGCCGGGCACCTCGTACGGCTGGATCGTCTCCGCGAAGAGCGCCGACGGCGGCGAGGCGGTCGCCCAGCCCGCCGTGTTCCGTACCGCCAAGCAGGTCCCGACGATGACCGTCATCGCCGCCCCGACCAACTGGGGCACCGCGGCGACGGTGACCGTGCGGGTCGCGGCCGGCAGCACGCCGGTCACCGGCGCGGTGGAGTTGCGCGAGGGTACGACCGTTCGCGGCTCGGCCACGCTGACCAACGGCGCCGCGACGTTCACCCTCCCGGTGGGCCTCGCGGGCGGCCAGCACACGCTGATCGCGTCGTACCCGGGCAGCGACCACCTCACTCCGGTGGAGGCCACCGCCACCCTGACGGTGAACCTACCGGCGGAGTGGAACCCGTCGACGGTCTACAACGACGGCGACCGGGCCACCTACCAGGGCAGGGTCTTCCGGGCCTCCTGGTACACGAAGAACCAGAAGCCGGGCGCCGACCCCAACGGCGCATGGCAGGAAATCGCCATGACCGAGGACGGCACCGCGATCTGGACCGCGTCGCGGATCTTCAACTCGGGTGAGTTCGCCATGTACGACGGCAAGAGGTGGCGGGCCCAGTGGTACACCCGCAACCAGAAGCCGGGCGACCGCAACGGCTCCTGGGAGGAGATCGGCCCCACCCCGCCGGACAACAGCCCGGCGGCCTGGACGCTCACGAAGGTGTACAACGCCGGCGACCGGGTGTCCTTCAAGGGTCACGTCTACGAGGCGAAGTGGTGGACCCGCGGCCAGGAGCCAGGCGACAGGAACGGCCCCTGGAAGCTGATCAAGTAGTCAGGTTCGCGTGACGCCGGCCCGGGACCGTTTCGGTCCCGGGCCGGTGCGTCCAGGCTCTGGTCGGCGGAGACCGCTGCCTAGAGGTCGATTTTCAGTACGCAGGAACAGCGTTCGCCGTTGACGCGGCCGGCCACCCAGCCCGTACCTGCACACCGTCGGCAGGAACCTTTGGCCAGGAAGTCGTTGGTCTCCGGCTCGAACCACGGCAGGTCGGCTCTGAAGCCCAGGTAGGACTGCCAGAGGCTGTACAGGCCGATGAGGAGCATGACCAGCCCGAAGATGGCGAGCCCGACAGGTTCACGTAGCCAGATGAACAAGCCGCCAGCGAAGACGAACAACGGTCCGAAGCGGGAGCTGATCGACTCCGTTTCAGGGAAAACGCGGTGTCGGAGCGCTTCGGACACCGCAACTTCCTGGAAACGGAGCCGATCAAGACGGCAGAGGGTCAGTCGAAGGACGGCAGGGACGGGCCGAGGACGTCGTCGGCGTCGACGATCGTGTACGCGTAGCCCTGCTCGGCCAGGAAGCGCTGCCGGTGCGCCGCGTACTCCGTGTCGATCGTGTCCCGGGACACCACCGTGTAGAAGTGCGCCTGCCGGCCGTCGGCCTTCGGCCGGAGCACCCGGCCCAGCCGCTGCGCCTCCTCCTGGCGCGACCCGAACGTGCCCGACACCTGGATCGCCACCGCCGCCTCGGGCAGGTCGATGGAGAAGTTGCCCACCTTGGAGATGACGAGGGTCCGCAACGAGCCGGACCGGAACGCGTCGAAGAGCCGCTCGCGCTCCTTGTTCGTGGTCGAACCCTGGATGATCGGCGCGTCGAGGTACTCGCCGAGCTGGTGCAGCTGGTCGATGTACGCGCCGATCACCAGCACCTGGTCGTCCGGGTGCCGGTCGACCAGCGCCTTCACCACCGGCAGCTTCGTACGCGCGGTCGCCGCCATCCGGTAGCGCTCCTCGGCCTCCGCCGTCGCGTACGACATCCGCTCCGCGTCGGTCAGCGTCACCCGGACCTCGGTGCACTCGGCCGGTGCGATCCAGCCCTGCGACTCGATGTCCTTCCACGGCGCGTCGTACCGCTTGGGACCGATCAGGCTGAACACGTCACCCTCGCGGCCGTCCTCGCGTACCAGGGTCGCCGTGAGGCCCAGCCGGCGGCGGGCCTGGAGGTCCGCCGTGAACCGGAAGATCGGCGCGGGCAGCAGGTGCACCTCGTCGTAGACGACCAGACCCCAGTCGCGGGCCCCGAACAGGTCCAGGTGGGTGAACGCGCCGCCGCGCCGCGAGGTGAGCACCTGGTACGTGGCGATGGTGACCGGGCGGATCTCCTTGCGCTCACCGGAGTACTCGCCGATCTCCTCCTCGGTCAGCGACGTGCGGGCGATCAGCTCCCGCTTCCACTGCCGGCCGGCCACCGTGTTGGTGACGAGGATCAGGGTGGTCGCCTTCGCCTCGGCCATCGCCGCCGCGCCGACCAGGGTCTTGCCGGCGCCGCAGGGCAGCACCACGACACCCGACCCGCCGGCCCAGAACGCCTCCACAGCCTCCCGCTGGTACGACCGCAACGTCCACGGCTTGCGGCCGTCCTTACCGGCCTCGGCCAGCTCGATCGGGTGCGCCTCCCCGTCGACGTAACCGGCCAGGTCCTCCGCCGGCCACCCCAACTTCAGCAGCGCCTGCTTGAGCCGGCCCCGCTCGGACGGGTGCACCCGGATCGTGTCGTCGTCGATCTTGTCGCCGAGCATCCCGGCGAGCTTCTTGCTCTTGGCCACCTCGATCAGCACCAGCCGGTCCAGTGCGCGCAGCACCAGCCCGTACGCCGGGTCGTTGGCGAGCTGGAGCCGGCCGTACCGGTCCATCGTCTCGGCCACGTCCACCAGCAGCGCGTGCGGCACCGGGTAGCGGGAGTACTTGATCAGCGCGTCGACCACGCCCTCGGCGTCGTGCCCCGCCGCCCGGGCGTTCCACAGACCCAGCGGGGTCAACCGGTACGTGTGCACGTGCTCCGGTGAGCGCTCCAGCTCGGCGAAGGGCGCGATCGCTATCCGGCAGGCCTGCGCGTCGGGGTGGTCGATCTCCAGCAGCAGGGTCTTGTCCGACTGCACGATCAGTGGTCCACCGCTCACGCCAGCGTCCTCTCCTCGGTTGGCCGTCCGGCCGGAACGGGTCGCATACCCGCCGCTGGCCGACCATCCAGTGTTGCACGGTGCGGGATGTCGAAAGAAAGATGCTCACCAGGTGCAACCGGGACGGCACTCACGAACGTCTAGCAAAGGGACGACTGTCCGGGGGAGGTGCCATGAAGCGTGTCCAGAGCACATCCCGGCTGGTCGCCCTGCTGGTGGTCGTGCTGGTCGGTGCCGGCGCGTGCACGTTCGATCCGCAGTCCGGCGGGAGTGGTGGCGGGGGAGCCGCCCCGGCCGGTGCGGCGGAACAGGCAACGGGGGCGAGCGGCACGTCCGGGCCGGACCAGCGCGGCCGGCCCACGCCGGCCGCGCCCACCCCGAAACCCTCCCGGACTCCCACGCCGAAACCGACCCGCAAGGCGCCCACACCGACCCCCAGCACCGGTACGCCGACCGTCGCCGGCTGCCCCCAGGGCCAGCACCAGCGCGCGGTGGAGACCTACCTGGCCCGGTTGGGCGGTTTCGGGCCCGTCACGGTGGACGGCCGGCAGTCCGCCGTCGACTGCGCGGCCATCAGGAAGTTCCAGAAGAGGTACGGCATTCGCCCCGTCGAGGGTCGCGCCGGACCGACCACCTACGACGTGGCCCAGCGCCTCGCCACCACCGACCCGGCCCGCTGCAAGGCCGGCACCGGCACCACCTTCTGCGTGGACCTGACCCGGCAGACCGTCTGGGCGGTCCGGGGCGGCAAGGTGGTCATGGCGCCGACGGTGACCCGCACCGGCATGTCCGGCTACCGCACCCCGGCCGGCACGTACGCCGTCAACTACCGCAACCCGAAGGAGTGGTCCAACCCGTACGAGGTGTGGCTGCCCTACTGGCAGCACTTCACCCAGGGCATGGGCTTCCACGAGACCACCACCTACCTGCACGACAAGTCGATCGGCTCGCACGGCTGCGTCAACCTGCTGCACGCCGACGCCGTCCGGATGTGGGAGCTGGGGAAGGTCGGCACCCGCGTGGTGCTGATCGGCCGCCGCCCCGGCACCTGAGCGACGCGCTCCCGGTTCCGGGTTTTATCCCCTGTCACACCGGTCCCCCGAGTGTCACCCTGAAGGTCCAGGGCCGGACCGGGCGGGGAGGCTGGGGATGACGGTCGACCGTGAAGTGATCGCGCAGTATGAGCAGGCGCCACCCGACGAGGTGTCCCGAGCGACCGTGATCGCGTACGCCGTCGCGGCGACGCTTCTCTTCGGGTGGTTCCTCTTCGGGTGGTTGGTGCTCCAGCAGGGCTTCGTCGACTCGGTCGGGGAGGCCGCCGGCGCCGGCTTCGCCCTGCTGCTGGTCATCTCGGTCGTCGGCACCGTACGCCGCAGCCGCCGCTGACCGACCACACCAGCGGCGGCAGGTGCCGTTCAGTCCGCGAGCACCGCCGCGGTGATCCGGTGCAGCGCGAACGTGTGCAACATCTCGGTCCGCTCGTCCTCGGCGCGCAGATATCCCGCGCCGATCGAGACCGGCTTGACCAGCCGGGACGCGGTCGCCCCGTGCGCGTCGACGTACCCCACCCAGACCAGCGCCTTGTCGCGGACCGCCTGCTGAAGCACGGCCAACGCCTCGCTGTGCGTGTGCGCCGGCACCGGACCGCCGCCGAGATTCGCCGCCCCGCCCCGCACCACCGCGGGCGCCCGCCGGGCCGCCAGCGCCGCCGCGTCGCCCCGCCGAATGTGCTCCACCACGCCGAGCAGTCGCGGCATCGGCAGCTTCGGGGCTGCCAGCGGATCCAGCGTCCGGGTGGTCATCGGTACCCGGGCCGGGGCCCGTCGGATCCGTGGCCGGGACAGCACGGTGCCGCCGGTGGCGTCCTCCTGCACCGGCGCGTACCCGGCGTCGCGCAGCGCGCCCAACAGCCGGCCCACCTGGTACGGGGTGCACAGCACCGTCGGCGCGAGCCGGCGCAGCGTCAACGGCTCCAGCCGCCGGTCGGCCAGCACCTCGCTGAGCAGCGCCTCGTCGTCACTGCGCAGGTACGCCCCGGCCAGACCGACCCGCAGACCGCCGTGCTTGCGGGCCACGTCGTCCACCAGGTAGGTCAGCCCCTGCGGAATCGGGGTACGCGACCGTCGCCGGAACACGTCGTGCAGGTCGTTCGCCGAGTAGCCGGAATCCAACGCCCGCCGCACGCTCGCCGTGGTGACCCGGTGCACGCTGGCCCCGCCGGCCGACTCGGGTTCGGTCATCGCCTCCAACTCGGCGGCCAGCGACGGCTCGGGCGGGCCGGGCACCACGACGGTCAGGTCGGCCTGCACGAGGAAGTGGTCGACCGGTGCGGGTAGCAACGCGTCCAACGCGCGGGCGGCGTCCGACGGGTCGCCGCTCTCGACGTCCGCGTGCACGCCCAGCGGGTCGTCGCGCCCCGCTCGTCGGCCGACGTCAGGTCGCCCAGCAGCAGCCGCCCGTACGAGGTGAGCGCCCCCA
>NZ_JAEVHM010000350.1 GCF_016802865.1 Micromonospora parastrephiae
GGAGGTCCTCCTGCTCACCGGTGTACTGCTCGGGGTGCTCGGTGCGGGTGTGCTCCCGGCCGGCGCCCAGCGCGTTGGCCTCGATCCGGTACGGACGGCCAGCGGCTCCGGCGCGAACCCCACCGGCGGCGCGCCCCCCGGCGACCAGCGCCGCCACCAACTCCGCCTGCCGCTCGGCGAGCACCGCGCGGGGCGTGGGCGTGGAGCTGCCGTCGGGCGTCATGTCACGGCCGGGTAGCCGGCGGCGGTGGCCAGGGCGTCCAACTCGGCGCGGAGGTCGGCGGCCGGTGGGTAGCCGCCGTCGCGTTCCAGCAGCAGCGCCGGTGGTCGCCGACGGGCGCACAGCTCGCCCACCAGTTCCAGCACCGCCGGCGGCACCGGGTCGGTGTGCGTGTCGTGGTAGTAGCCGCCGTGTTCCGACCCGCCGGCGACGTGCGCGTACCCGACGCGGTCCAGCGGCAGGCGGTCGAGCAACGCGAGGGGGTCGGTGCCCCGGTTGCGGGCGTTGGCGTACACGTTGGCGACGTCGAGCAGCAGCAGAGCGCCGGTGCGGTCCAGGATCTCGGTGAGGAAGTCCGCCTCGTCCAGCTCGTCGTCGGGCCAGTCGATCAGCGCGGCGATCGGCTCCAGGGCGATCGGCACCGGCAGTTCGGCCTGCGCCCGGGCCACGTTGGCGCAGATCACGTCGACCGCCTCCCGGCTGCGCGGCAGCGGCAGCAGGTGCCCGGCCTCCAGGCCACCGGCCCGGACGAAGGCGATGTGCTCGCTGACCAGCGGGGCGTCGACTCGCTGCGCCACCGCCGCCAGGTGGGCGACACGGGCCGGGTCGACCGGCTCGGCGCCGCCGAGCGAGAGCCGCACCCCGTGCGGTACGACGGTCACCACCCGCTCGCGCAGCTGCGCCAGGCCCGGCGGGAGCGGTCCGGTGGCGGGGACCGACTCCGCCACCACCTCGACGAATCGCAGCCCGGGCAGCTCGGCCACGAAACCGGCGATCTCCGGACGCCAGCCGATCCCGACGCCGTACGGGCCGGTCATCCGCCGCACCCGCCTCCGCCGCACCCGCCGCCCCCGCCGCACGAGCTACCGCCCCCGCAGGAGCTGCCGCCGCCGCTCGACGTCGTGCCGCTCGAACCCGACGACCAGCCGCCGCCGAGGGCCTGGCGCTGCACCTCGGCCTGCTCGGCGAAGCCCGGGTCGAGAGCCCAGAGCGACGCGGTGCCGTACAGGGCCACGCCCATCGCCGCGCCGGCCGCCCCGTAGGTGGCGTACGCGGGCGACGAGCCGGGGGACAGGTGGGCGTGCTGGCGTCGCTGGTCACGCAGCGCGGCACGACCGGCCCGGGTGGTCTGCGGGACGCGCCACAGCAGCAGCACCGCCGCGAGCACCCCGAACAGGGTGAGGAGCAGGTAGCCGACCGGTCGACCGTTGGTCAGACCGGCGAACAGGCGCACCACGCCCAGGGTTAGCAGGGCGGCGAGGACACGGGTCCACCGCCGGACGGCGACCCGCTGTGCCTGACTCAGCAGCATGCCGCGCTGCTCCAGGTCGGTGCGGAGCTGGTCGAGGGCGTCGCGTACCCGCCGTTCCTGGTTGAGGTCCCGGGCCCGGGACCGCTGGTGGGCGGCCCAGTGGATCGCCTGGTCCAGCGGGGTGAGCCCGGTCGGTGTGGGGCCGGTGGTGAGCAGCCGGCGGTCGGGTCCGACACCGATCGCGCCGCTGCCGCGCAGCCCGCCGAGCGCGGCGTGCACGGCGAGGGCGGGCCCGCCGTTGAGGTACGCGAGCTGTTGCGCGCCGAGCGGGCCGGCGACGGCGGTGTTCGAGCCGGCCAGCAGGCGGATCCGGTAGAGCACCGCGAGCGCCGCCACCACGGCGGTCGCCACGAGGTAGAACCGGAGGAAGGTCGGGCCGGGGATGCCCCAGGTGTCGCCCGACGCGGCGTTGACGATCATCGGCTGCTCCTGTCGCCGGAGGGATCGGCGGCCCCATTGTGGAGCAGCGCCGCCACGTCCCGCCGGCCGGTGCCCGCGCGGTCAGTGCCGGCGGACCGCCTCCTCGACGAGGTCGAGCACCGGGCCAAGGTCACCGGCCGGGCGGCCCATCGCCAGGTGCAGCACCAGGCCGTCGTAGGCCAGCTCCAGGAACTGGGCGAGCACGTCGATCGGTACGTCCTCGCGGAGCACGCCGGCGTCGCGCTGTCGGGCGAGCCGGTCGCGGGTCGCCTCGGCGATCGCGGCGGACCGCTCCGCCCAACGGCGGGCGAACGCGGGATCGGTGCGCAGCCGACGGGAGACCTCCAGTTGACTGCCGAGCCAGCCGGTGGTGTCCGGCGAGACCGCCCGGGCCAGCAGGTCGCGCATGACCTGCACCAGACCGTTGCGGGCGACCGTCTCGACCATGACGGCGGCGTCGTCCTCGGCGACGGCCAGGAAGAGCGAGTCCTTGTCCCGGAAGTGGTGGAAGATGGCGCCGCGGGAGAGCCCGGTGGCCTCCTCGAGGCGGCGGACGGTCGCCCCCTCGTAGCCGTGCCGGGCGAAACACGCTCGCGCGGCGGCGAGGATCTCCTGCCGGCGCGCGTCGAGCTGATCCTGGCTTACTCTGGGCACGCGTCGATCGTCGCAGGTCACCCCGGGTCATGCAAACCGTACGTACGGCTTGGTAAAGGCCCCACGTCGACACCGCTACCATCGCCCGGTGACCCCGCCCCGCACCGTGCCCAGTACCCGCCCCAAGGGCCGCCGCTGGGGTCGAGGCCGAGCCGAGGCCGAGCCGGAGGAGCCGGTGTCGGGTGAGGAGTTCGGCTGGATCGACGACCTGCGCTCAGCCAAGCAGCAACGCACGGAGCTCGGCCCCGAGGGCGCCGCGGCGGAGGCCACCGGCCCGCGCGGTGGCGCGCCGGCGCCGCCCATCCCGCCCGACGGCCGAAGGGGTGACCCAGACGGCGCCGCCGCGCGACGTCCCGTGGACGGACCATGGCCG
>NZ_JAEVHM010000351.1 GCF_016802865.1 Micromonospora parastrephiae
GCGGGCGTCGGGGTCGGGGTTGAAGCCGGCGCCGACGCGGGCGCCGACGGGGCGGCCGGTGCCGGAGCACCGGCGGACGCGACGAATGCGTTACGCAGCCGTCGGGCGACGGGCGCCTCGACGGTGCTGGACGCGGACTTCACGAACTCGCCCATTTCCTTCAACTTGGCGAGAACGGTCTTACTCTCGACCCCGAGCTCTTTTGCAAGCTCGTGTACGCGGGCCTTGCCTGCCACTGCACTCCTCACTCCGAGGTCGTGCGGGCAGCACCCGCAGCGACCTCACTCGTGCACTTGAAGCCTGGTCATTTCAGGGACTTCATCGTGTGCTCATGTCGGTCGTCCTACCCTGCTAGCGACCCTCGCCCGGTCGGGCTGACCGGACGTAGTGGTTGGCGCATCGACGTGCTCCGCCAGCTCACCGTGGTCGAGGACCTCGGTGATGCGCAACGCACGCCCGAAGGCGCGGCGCCGCACCGCCAGCGCGAAGCAGGCCGGATCCGGGTGCATGTTCGCCCCCCGACCCGGCAGCCTGCGGCGCGGATCAGGCCGGAGGCTGTGACCAGCCTCGTCCCCGATCGCGACGATCCGCAGCAATTCGCTGGCCGGCGCACGTTGCCGGCAACCCACACAGGTGCGCTCCGGCTGCGCGCGTCGTACCACTGGAGGAAGTCTACCCCTAGCTGCCCGAGATCGCGCTGCCCGGCTCCGGCACGTGATCAGCCGCCCCGCGCGCGGCGGGCGCGGTCTGCTCCGCATCGGACCGAATATCGATCCGCCAACCGGTCAACCGGGCAGCGAGTCGGGCATTCTGCCCCTCCCGCCCGATGGCGAGGGAGAGCTGGAAATCCGGAACGGTCACCCGGGCGGCCCGGCCGGCCAGGTCCACCACCTCGACCCGCAGTGCCTTGGCCGGCGACAACGCGTTGCCGACGAAGGTGGCCGGGTCGTCCGACCAGTCGATGATGTCGATCTTCTCGCCGTGCAGCTCGCTCATCACGGCACGCACCCGCTGACCCATCGGGCCGATGCAGGCACCCTTGGCGTTCACGCCGGGAGTGGTGGAGCGGACGGCGATCTTCGTACGGTGACCCGCCTCACGGGCGATCGCACCGATCTCCACCGTGCCGTCGGCGATCTCCGGCACCTCCAGCGCGAACAGCTTCTTCACCAGCGCCGGATGCGACCGGGACAGGGTGATCTGCGGACCGCGCATGCCCTTGGCCACGTGCACCACGACGCAGCGGATCCGCTCGCCGTGGGCGTACCGCTCGCCGGGCACCTGCTCCGACTGCGGCAGCACGCCCTCCAGCTTGCCCAGGTCGACGCTGACGATGCCCTTCTCGGAGCGCGCCTCGTGCGCCTGCACCACGCCGGTGACGAGGTCACCGTCGCGGCCCACGTACTCGCCGAAGTGCACCTCGTCGGTGGCCTCCCGCAGCCGCTGGAGGATCACCTGCTTGGCGGTCATGGCGGCGATCCGGCCGAAGTCGTGCGGGGTGTCGTCCCACTCGCGCACCAGACTGCCGTCGGCGTCCATCTCCTGCGCGTACACCAGGGCGGCGCCCGACTTGCGGTCGATCTCCACCCGGGCGTGCGGCTCGGCGCCGTCGGTGTGCCGGTAGGCGGTCAGCAACGCGGTCTCGATCGCCGCGAGAATCGTGTCGAACGGGATCTCCCGCTCGCGCTCGAGTGCGCGTAGCGCCGCGAGGTCGATGTTCACCTCTCCTCGTCCTCCACATCATCTTCGTCGTCGATGTCGTCTGAATCGTCGAACTCGTCGGTGTCGTCCGCGTCGTCGAGCTCGTCTGTCTCGTCCGAGTCGTCGAGCTCGTCCGGCTCGCCCAGCTCCGCGAGGCGGGTGAACTCGACCTGCACCCGGCCCGGGCCCAGCTGGGCGTACGCCCACGAGGCGCGGCCGTCGTCGGTCTCCAGCTGCACGCCGTCGTCGTCGGCCCCGACCACCCGGCCGGTCAGCTGCCGGTCGCCGGTGGCCTGCTCGCCGCGCTGACCGGGCAACGACGCCGCTCCCCGGACGGTGACCTTGACCAGCCGGCCCACGTTGCGCCGCCAGTGCCGGGGCAGGGTCAGCGGCCGGTCCACGCCGGGCGAGCTGACCTCCAGCTGGTACTCGCCGGCGACGATGTCGCCGTCGGCCTCCTCGGCCGCGTCCAGCGCGGCCGAGACCGCGCGGGAGACGTCGGCGACGGCGTCCAGGTCGATCCCGCCGTCGCGGTCCACGATCACCCGCACCACGTGCCGGCGGCCGGCCCGGGAGACCGACAGGTCCTCCAGGTCGTAGCCGACGCCGTTGACGACCGGCTCGATCACGGTCCGCAACCGGGTACGCCGCGCCGCGAGATCACCGCCACGGGGACCGCCCTCGCGCGGCCCGCGGGGACCCGCGCCATCGCGGGGTCGACCCGTCGACCTGGTGGCACGGCCACGCTGCGTCATCTCCGCACCCTTTCCCTGGTCGACCGGGACGTTGTCCCGGCATGCCGGCACGCCACCGGAGCGGACGCGCCGATGGCTGCGCAGAGCGTAACGCGCCTGCCGGGCAGCGGGCCGGGCGGCGCACCGACGCCGGTGGCCCCCGCAGCGGCCCGGATGGTGTTGACTTGCCCGGTGGGGATCGGCAGAACGACACAGCGCGACCATTCATCCGGACAATCCCGGCGAAAGCTCCTGCGTACCGGAGCGCTGCTCGCGCTCGGCGGCGCGGTCGCGCCGCTGACCGGCTGTGATCTTTTCGACCGCGACGACCAGCCGGCGCCGCCGCCGGACCCGCTGCGGCCCATGGTGGACGAATCCCTCGGCCTCGCCGCGGCGCACCGGGCGAGCGCGGCCGCGCACCCGGAGCTGGCCGAGCGGCTCGGCCCGATCGCCGAGGCGCACACCGCGCACGCCACCGAACTGGCCCGGGTGATCGGCGTCGCGGTCCCCTCGGCGCCCGCCGCCGCACCGACCACCAC
>NZ_JAEVHM010000352.1 GCF_016802865.1 Micromonospora parastrephiae
GGGCTTCACGTCTCCGGCCCCCCTTCTCCCTAAGTTACGGGGGCAATTTGCCGAGTTCCTTAACCACAGTTCGCCCGATCGCCTCGGTATTCTCTACCTGACCACCTGTGTCGGTTTGGGGTACGGGCCGCTAAGAACTCGCTAGAGGCTTTTCTCGGCAGCATAGGATCACTGACTTCACCTGAATCGGCTCGGCATCACGTCTCAGCCTTCATGTGTTGCGGATTTGCCTACAACACGGCCTACACGCTTACCCCGGCACAACCACCGGCCGGGCTCAGCTACCTTCCTGCGTCACCCCATCGCTTGACTACTACCCGCCAGGTTCCCACGCTCCCCACATCAGATCCGAAGACCCTCAGCAGTTCGGGTGGTTAGCACAACGAGGTTCATCAGGGACGCTCTTTCGCGGGTACGGGAATATCAACCCGTTGTCCATCGACTACGCCTCTCGGCCTCGCCTTAGGTCCCGACTCACCCAGGGCGGATTAGCCTGGCCCTGGAACCCTTGGTCATCCGGCGGAAGGGTTTCTCACCCTTCTTACGCTACTCATGCCTGCATTCTCACTCGTGCCGCGTCCACAACTGGGTCACCCCGCTGCTTCACTCGCGGCACGACGCTCCCCTACCCATCCACACACCTGCACAAGGAATCAAGTCCAAGCGAGGTTGAAATGTGAATGCCACAGCTTCGGCGGTGTGCTTGAGCCCCGCTACATTGTCGGCGCGGAACCACTTGACCAGTGAGCTATTACGCACTCTTTAAAGGGTGGCTGCTTCTAAGCCAACCTCCTGGTTGTCTATGCGACCCCACATCCTTTTCCACTTAGCACACGCTTAGGGGCCTTAGCTGGTGATCTGGGCTGTTTCCCTCTCGACTACGAAGCTTATCCCCCGCAGTCTCACTGCCGCGCTCTCACTTACCGGCATTCGGAGTTTGGCTGATTTCGGTAAGCTTGTGGGCCCCCTAGACCATCCAGTGCTCTACCTCCGGCAAGAAACACGCGACGCTGCACCTAAATGCATTTCGGGGAGAACCAGCTATCACGGAGTTTGATTGGCCTTTCACCCCTAACCACAGGTCATCCCCCAACTTTTCAACGTTGGTGGGTTCGGCCCTCCACGCGGTCTTACCCGCGCTTCAGCCTGCCCATGGCTAGATCACTCCGCTTCGGGTCTAGGACACGCGACTGAATCGCCCTATTCAGACTCGCTTTCGCTACGGCTCCCCCACACGGGTTAACCTCGCCACATGCCACTAACTCGCAGGCTCATTCTTCAAAAGGCACGCCGTCACCCCGCAAGGCTCCGACGGATTGTAGGCGAACGGTTTCAGGTACTATTTCACTCCCCTCCCGGGGTACTTTTCACCATTCCCTCACGGTACTCGTCCGCTATCGGTCACCAGGAAGTATTTAGGCTTACCAGGTGGTCCTGGCAGATTCACGGCAGATTTCAGGGGTCCGCCGCTACTCGGGAACACCCACAGAAGGTCAGCAACTTTCACCTACCGGACTTTCACCGTCTACGGTCAGCCATTCCAGACTGTTCGACTAGCCACCAACTTTGTAACTTCTCGAACAAGTGTCAGCTTGTTCAGCAGGGTCCCACAACCCCAACCACGCAACCCCTGACAGGTATCACACGCAGCCGGTTTAGCCTCAATCCGCTTTCGCTCGCCACTACTCACGGAATCACTAAATTGTTTTCTCTTCCTACGGGTACTGAGATGTTTCACTTCCCCGCGTTCCCTCCACACACCCTATGTGTTCAGGTGTGGGTGACACCACATGACTGGTGCCAGGTTTCCCCATTCGGACACCCTGGGATCACAGCTTGGTTGACAGCTCCCCCAGGCCTATCGCGGCCTCCCACGTCCTTCATCGGCTCCTGGTGCCAAGGCATTCACCGTTCGCCCTTGACAACTTGACCACAAAGATGCTCGCGTCCACTGTGCAATTCTCAACAAACGACCAACCCACAACCCGATCCGCCCCACACCAAACCCAGTCCTCAGACCAGCGGTATGTGGAGCCAGGCCATGCCTGGCAACCTCACGAAACCCGAAGTTCCGCTACGGCTCTGAAACAACAACACGATGGTTGTTCCTTCAGGACCCAACAGGGTGCTCACATCTCTCCTCAGCCGCACCGAGACCATCCGTTCCCACCACCCGAAAGTGGCTGTACTAGGTGAACCCGGCCGTTGCCGAGGAAAAACTTGCCAGTGTCTCCGCCATCTGAGCACCCCACCACCACAGACGGGCAGTGCGGGCTCCTTGCACCCTTTCGGGTGAAGGTGCTCCTTAGAAAGGAGGTGATCCAGCCGCACCTTCCGGTACGGCTACCTTGTTACGACTTCGTCCCAATCGCCAGCCCCACCTTCGACGGCTCCCTCCACAAGGGTTGGGCCACCGGCTTCGGGTGTTGCCGACTTTCGTGACGTGACGGGCGGTGTGTACAAGGCCCGGGAACGTATTCACCGCAGCGTTGCTGATCTGCGATTACTAGCGACTCCGACTTCACGGGGTCGAGTTGCAGACCCCGATCCGAACTGAGACCGGCTTTTTGGGATTCGCTCCACCTCACGGTATCGCAGCCCATTGTACCGGCCATTGTAGCATGCGTGAAGCCCTGGACATAAGGGGCATGATGACTTGACGTCATCCCCACCTTCCTCCGAGTTGACCCCGGCAGTCTTCGATGAGTCCCCGCCATAACGCGCTGGCAACATCGAACGAGGGTTGCGCTCGTTGCGGGACTTAACCCAACATCTCACGACACGAGCTGACGACAGCCATGCACCACCTGTGACCGCCCCCGAAGGACCCCCCATCTCTGGAGGTTTTGCGGCCATGTCAAACCCAGGTAAGGTTCTTCGCGTTGCATCGAATTAATCCGCATGCTCCGCCGCTTGTGCGGGCCCCCGTCAATTCCTTTGAGTTTTAGCCTTGCGGCCGTACTCCCCAGGCGGG
>NZ_JAEVHM010000353.1 GCF_016802865.1 Micromonospora parastrephiae
ACCGGCGCAGCCCGGCGGCCCGGCCCGGCGCGGCCAGCACGGTGGCGCGGCCGGTGCGCTCCACCGGCCCCGACCAGCGGGCCACGTGACTGATCAGGTCTTCATTGGCGGGCGGCTGGTAGGCGCCGGGCGCGCCGGTCACCCGGACCGCGCCGACCACCCGGGACAGCCGGAAACAGCGGGTCGCCGCGCGGTCCAGGTCGTGGCCGACCACGTACCACCGGCCGCGCCAGCAGACCACGCCCCACGGTTGCAGCCGGCGGCGCGTGGGCGCGTCGCGGTCGGGCACCCGGTAGTCGAAGCCGACCTCGCGGCGGTCCCGTGCGGCGGCGGTCAGCGGCGCGAAGGCCGGGTCGACGGTGACCATCGGCTCCAGACCGAGGGTGGCCTGCGGATCCACGTCCACCCCGGCGGCACGCAGCTTGGCCAGCCCGGACGACGCGGCGGCGGCCAGCCCGGCGTGCTGCCACAGCCGGGCGGCGATGCCCACCGCGGCGGCCTCGTCCGGTTCCAGGGGGATGTCGGGCAGCGCGTACTCACGGTGGGCGATCCGGTAGCCGGGCTCGGCGTCGAAGACGCTGGTCGTCCCGGTCTCCAGCGGCACGCCCAGCTCACGCAGCTCGGCCTTGTCCCGTTCGAACTTGCGCTGGAACGCCTCGTGGTCACGCGCGTCGTCCGGATCGTGCTCGTAACCGGGCACGGTCGCGGCGATCTGCGCGGCGGTCAGGAACCGTCGCGTGGACAGCAGGCAGATCACCAGGTTGACCAGGCGTTCGGTGCGGGTCCGCGACACGGGTAGACGCTAGCAGCCGACGCGCCCGCGACGTGCACCCGCGCGGGCGTGCCGCACATCTGTTCGGATCGGCGGTGTCGAGGACCACTAGCCCGGCGCGTCGCCACCACCGGTCATAGGGTGGGCCTCATGTCGGAAGCGGAGGCCAGGCCGGAGAGCGAGAGCGTCGGCACCGTCGTCGTCGCCGGCGCCGCGAACCTCGCCATCGCGGTGGCCAAGCTGATCGCCGGGCTGATCTCCGGATCGGCCGCGATGCTCTCCGAGGCTGCGCACTCGGTCGCCGACACCACCACCGAGGTGCTGCTCTTCCAGGCGCTGCGCCGCGGCGCCCGGCCGGCGGACCAGCGGCACCCCTTCGGGTACGGCAAGGAGAGCTACGTCTGGGCGTTCTTCGCCGCCATGTTCACGTTCGTGGCCGGTGCCGGGTTCGCCGTCACCCACGGCGTCACGACGATCCTGGTGCACCGGCACAGCGGCAACTACCTGATCTCGTACATCGTGCTGGCGGTGTCGTTCGTCATCGAGTCGGTCTCGCTGGCCCGGGCCGTACGCCAGGTCCGTCGCGAGTCCCGACGCTGGCAGACCACGCCCCGACGGTTCCTGCGGCTGACCGCCGACACCACCGTCAAGGCGGTCTTCCTGGAGGACAGCGCGGCCCTGATCGGTCTGCTGCTGGCTGGTCTGGGAGTCAGCCTGTCGCACGCCACCGGCGACGAGGTGTGGGATGGCGTCGCGTCGATCCTGATCGGTCTGCTGCTGTTGACCGTCGCCGGGATCCTGGCCGCCAACAACCTGTCGCTGCTGGTCGGCCGGTCGGTGCCGGAGCGGGTGCGCCGCGAGATCGAACGGGAGCTGGCCCGGCTGCCCGAGGTCGAGCGCATCGACACGCTGCTGACCATGCAGCTCGGCCCGGACGACATCCTGGTCGCCGCGAAGGTCGACTTCCGCGACGAGGCCACCGGCGCGGAGATCGAGGCCACCGCCGACGAGGCCGAGCGGCGACTCACCGGCCGGTACCCGGAGATCCGCTTCGTCTTCCTCGATCCCACCCGTTCGCTGCCCGGCGCTAGCGGCAGCGCCCGGCACACCCAGGCCAGGCCGAGCCCGGACGCCGGCGGCGGCCCGGCGTCGACCTGAACCACGCCGCCGCCGCACCCGGGCGCGGGCCGCCGGGCACGCGCGGCTAGCGTGCCCGTCATGGTGCGATGGCGTACGGGGACGGTGGCGACGCTGCGACGGCAGTGGACCGGGGCGGTGGAGCTGGACGTCGACCTGCCCGACGGCACGCGGATGCGGGCGCTGGCGTACCCGGAGCTGGTCGGCGCCCCCGAGCCCGGCGACCGGGTGCTGCTCAACGCCGGCGCGTTGCTGATGGGGCTGGGCACCGGCGGGTACGCCCTGGTCGTGGCCCTGCCGGACCGGTTGCCGCCGGACCCGCCGGACGCCGGCGACACCCGTGACGCCGGGCACCTCGTGAAGGCCCGGTACACGCCGCTGCAACCGATCCTGCTCGGCGTCGACGAGGAGGCGTCCCCGCACCGTGACGTCCTCGCCGACGCCGACGACCTGGACGGCCTGCCGGTGGTCACCGCCGACCTGCACTCGGCCCTACCCGCGATCCTGGCCGGTATCCGGGCCGACGCCCCGCACGCACGGGTGGCGTACCTGCTCACCGACGGTGGGGCGTTGCCGGCGTGGTTCTCCCGCACGCTCGCCGGCCTGCGCGACGAACTGGCCGGCACGATCACTGTCGGGCAGGCGTTCGGCGGCGACCTGGAGGCCACCACCCTGCACGGCGGCCTGCTCGCCGCCCGGCACGTGCTCGGCGCCGACCTGGCCGTTGTCGCACAGGGGCCCGGCAACCTGGGCACCGGCACCCGGTGGGGTTTCTCCGGGGTCGCCGTCGGCGAGGCGGTCAACGCCATCGCCACGTTGGGCGGTCGGCCGGTCGGGTCGCTGCGGATCTCCGCCGCGGACCCCCGCCCCCGCCACCGGGGCGTGTCGCACCACAGCCTCACCGCGTACGGCCGGGTCGCGCTCGCCCCGGCGGAGCTGGTGGTGCCCGACGACCTGGAGCCGGCCCTGGCCCGCCGAGGT
>NZ_JAEVHM010000354.1 GCF_016802865.1 Micromonospora parastrephiae
ACCCGCCGCCGGGGTGTACGGCGCCGAAGGCCCCGCCGCCACCCGCTACGGCTCGGCCCGCCCCCCGTGAGCACGACCGCCCCGAGCCGGCGCACCGACCGGCCGGCGTGGTCCGGCACACCGAGACCGTGCACGTCACACCCGGCACACCGTGGTCGACGGCGGGCCGCCGGAGACCGCCACCCGGTACGGCGGCGGGTACGCCGGCCAGTGGACCGCGCCGGCGCAGGAGTGGACCCGGGGCGGCGGCGCCGACGAGCGCTCCCGTCCGGCCGACCGCCCACGCGGCGAGGCGGAGGACCGCCCCTGGTCCGGGTACGCCGACGACCGGGACCGACCCGGCTCCGGTCGGGGTGCCGACCGGGAGGGGCCCGACGTCGACGCCGAGCCCGATTGGCGGGCCCGGCGCGACGAGCCGCAGTCGACCGGCCAGCGCGACGCGTACGCCCAACCCGACGAACCCGCCTGGACTCCCCGATCCCAGCGCGACGAGCGCGGACGGTCGGAGCACCGTGAAGCCGGCCGGGGAAGCGCCGCCGCGCCGCAGTCCGGGCCGCCGCTGCGCGCCGACGACACCGGCGAGTTCTGGTCGCAGATGCGGGCCGGCGACCGGTGGGTGGCCGCCCGCGACGACGAGAACGGCCGTGAGCTGCACGTCGGGGAACGCCGGGCCGAGGTGCACGCCGACTCCGCCGGCACCGAGTACCGGATGGCGGACCGTTGGGCCTCCGTCCGCCACGAGGACGCCGGCCGGTACGAGGACGCCGGCCGGTACGAGGACGCCGGCCGGTACGGCGAGCGCGAGTCGTACCACCGGGACGAGCCGGCGCGGCGACACTACCACGACGGCGGCTGGCGCGACGAGCGGGCGAACCGCCGGGCCGGCCGGCGCTGCCCGTGGGCGGCGTGCCGGTGCCGGACGAGTGGCGCCCACCGCGCCAGCGGGGCCACCAGGCGGAGCCCGCGCCGGAGCGGGTCGTCGGCGCCGGGTCGACGAGCGGTACGGCTACCCGCCGCAGGACGACGTGCCACGCGCCGGTGGCGCCCCGGTCACCGACCGCTGGCGCTGACCCCGCCCGTCCGGCTCACTTGTCGATGTCGCCGACCACGAAGAACATCGAGCCGAGGATGGCGATCAGGTCCGGCACGAGACAGCCGGGGAGCAGAGTGGCCAACGCCTGCACGTTGGCGTACGAGGCGGTGCGCAGCTTCAACCGCCAGGGCGTCTTCTCGCCCCGCGACACCAGGTAGTAGCCGTTGATGCCGAGCGGGTTCTCCGTCCACGCGTACGTGTGCCCCTCCGGCGCCTTGAGCACCTTCGGCAGCCGGGTGTTGATCGGCCCGGTCAGCCGGTCCACCCGGTCCAGGCACTGCTCGGCGAGGTCCAGCGAGGCGTACACCTGGTCGAGCAGCACCTCGAAGCGGGCGTGGCAGTCCCCGGCGGTGCGGGTGACCACCGGCACGTCCAACTCGTCGTACGCCAGGTAGGGGTCGTCGCGGCGCAGATCCAGATCGAGCCCGGAGGCCCGGGCCACCGGCCCGGACGCGCCGAACGCGGCGGCATCCGCGGCGGAGAGCACGCCCACGCCCACGGTGCGGGCCAGGAAGATCTCGTTGCGCCGGATCAGGTGGTCCAGGTCGGGCAGCCGCCGGCGTACCTCACCGATCGCCGCCCGTGCCCGGCCGGTCCAGCCGTACGGCACCTCCTCCTTCAGGCCGCCCACCCGGTTGAACATGTAGTGGATCCGCCCGCCGGAGACCTCCTCCATCACCGCCTGGATGGTCTCCCGTTCCCGGAAGGCGTAGAAGACCGGCGTGATCGCGCCGATCTCCAACGGGTAGGAGCCCAGGAACATCAGGTGGTTGAGCACCCGGTTCAGCTCCGCGAGGGCCATCCGCAGCCAGGTCGCCCGCTCCGGCACCTCCATGCCCATCAGGCGTTCCACCGCGAGCACCACACCCAGCTCGTTCGAGAACGCCGAGAGCCAGTCGTGCCGGTTGGCCAGCACGATGATCTGCCGGTAGTCGCGTACCTCGAAGAGCTTCTCCGCGCCCCGGTGCATGTAGCCGATGATCGGTTCGCAGGCGATCACCCGTTCGCCGTCCAGCACCAGCTTCAACCGCAGCACGCCGTGCGTGGAGGGGTGCTGCGGGCCGATGTTCAACACCATGTCGGTGCCGAGCTGCTGATCGCCGGTGCCGGCCACCAGGCCGGCCCCGGTGCCGACGGTCAGTTCACGGAGGTCCCCGGCGTCGGTGGTCATGCCCGTCATCGTGCCACGGCCGCCGCGAGCGGGATGCCGACCGGCTGGCGCAACCACCAGTGCCCCCCCGAGCCCGGCCGGGTCGGTCAGCTCGGCCACCGCCGACGCGGCGGCCAGCGCCCGCACGTAGCCGGCCGGGTCGGTACCGGCCAGGCTGAGCGGCGGTCGGCCGCCGTCCGCCCCGAGCGCCCGCAGCGCCTCCCGCTGCGAGACCAGGGAGTACGCACACCGCGCGACAGCCGCACCGGCGGAGGCGACCGAGTCCATGGCCACGTGCGCGGTCACGTCCTCGACCCGTCCGGCACCGGAGGCACCTGTCGCCCACCCCGGTAACCGGTCAACGTCCCGTCGATCGGGCGGCGTTCCCGCAGGTGCCCGTAGTCGACGGTTACGGCCAGCCCTCGGCTGATCTTTCCTACCGCATGTGCCCAGGCTTCGTCTCTCGTCCTTCCGATCTCGGCTCGTCTGTGGTCGCTGTGGGGGGTTTCGGGGCAGCCCGGCCGCTCCTCTTCGATGATCTCGTTGCAGAGATCGATGCACTCGTCGCAGATG
>NZ_JAEVHM010000355.1 GCF_016802865.1 Micromonospora parastrephiae
CCGACCCGGCGGAGAGCCTCGTCGCGGCCACCTCGGTACCGGACCCGACGGCCGCACAGCGCTCCGCGCTCGGTCTGGCGATCCGCGCGGTGGCCGACCGGGCCGCCGCCGACCTGCCCGCGGCCTGGCCGACGGCGGTCACCTCCGCCGCCCGGTCCCGCCTCGGCGACCTGCCGGACGCGTTGGACCGCACGATCGCCGGCACCGACCTCGGTCTGGACCGTCGACCGCTGTGGTGGCGTGTCGTCGGCGGCGCGCAGTGGCTGGTCACCCTGGCCGCCGTGGTCGGGTTGGGTTGGCTGGTGCTCGGCTACGCGCTGCGGGTGCTCGGCCTGCCCGCGCTGGACAACCCGATGGTCGGGCAGGTGCCGCTGCCCACGGTCCTGCTGCTCGGCGGGCTGCTGGCCGGGCTGCTGGTGGCCGCGCTGACCCGGCCGGTGGTGCGCTGGGCCGCCCGGCGGGCCCGCTCCCGCGCGGACCAGCGGTTGACGGCCCAGGTCGCCCGGGTGGGCGAGGAGTACGTGCTCGCCCCGGTGCGGATCGTGCTCGCCTCGTACGCGCAGGCACGTGACGCGCTGCGCGACGCCGCCCGCCGGTGACGCCCCCACGGCTCGCTACCGCTCTGCGTACCGGCTGAGCGGCGTAGGGTCGGAGCATGGCCACGCCTCAGACCCCCTACGACGCGGTGCTGCACGCCGCACGCGACGTGACCAAGCTGGAGTCCGCGCTGGACGCCGAGATGCTCGGCAGCGCCCTGCTGGGCAGCGTCTACGCGATCGCGGAAACCGACCGGGACACCGCCGTACGGGAGTTCGTCACCGGGTTCCTCGCCGCCACCGCCCGTCGTCGGATCGCGTCGGCGACCACCATCCGGCAGGTCTTCGCCGCGCTCGTCCCCACCGCCGGAGGCACCGAGCGGGTGCGCCCGGGCAGCCAGGCGCCCGCCTGGACAGGTCAGCTCGGCCAGGTGCACCTGACCGGCAGCTGGGCGTACGGCGACGTGTACGGCGACCAGACCTCCTACCTCGCCACCTTCGCCTACGACGACGCGGCCGGTGGCTCGGAGCACGCGCTGGTGGCCCTCGTGGACCACAACATCGGGATCACCAAGGACATCTTCGTCGGAGGGCCCGCGGAGCGGATCCTGGACCAGGTCCGGCAGATGTGCGCGGACGACGAACTGACCTGGTTCCGTACCGAGGACCCGGCCCGCCTGCGCGGCGAGGTGGCCCGGCACCTGGCGGTCACCGACGAGCTGAGCGAGCTGCCCGGCGAGGGCTCCCTCGCCACCGATCGGGCGCTGGTCGGCGCTCGGCTGGCGCTGCTGCCCACCGCCGCCGACCCGACCGGCCCGACCGAGGTCGAGCCGCTGTCCGCCGCCGAACGCACCGACCTGGTGCGGCGGTTCCTGGCCGCGCCGGAGGCCGCCCGCTTCGGGCTGGACGCCGTGGACGGCCCGGAGCTGGCCTCGCTGCACTTCTGCCTGAGCCTGCTGCTGGACCATTCGGCGACCTTCCCGGACGCCGACCCGATGCGGTGGAGCCCCGCGGTGTCCGGGCTCTTCCTGCTCGACTGGGTGCACCGCCGCGCGGTGCTGGACATGGACGACGCGGCGATGCTGCCCCGGGTCCTGCGCGCCTGGGCACGGTACGCGTCGCGCCAGCGCGGCCTGCCCGAGGCGGCCGCGGCGCGGACCGACGACGCGATCGAGGAGATGGTGCCGGAGTTCGCCCGGCTCTACTCGACAGGTGAGCGGCGCAGCCCGGCCACGGCGGCGGTGGCGCAGTTGATGGCCGACGGGGTGGACCCGGACGACCCGGCCGCGCTGGACGCCTGGATCGAGGCGAACCGGCACCGCCTCGCCGACGACGGCGCCTGACGGTCTTCCCGGGCGCACGGCACCTCGCCGCCGCCCGGGACCGGACCGACCCCGCTCAGCGCAGCAGGCCGAAGACCACGCCGCCGACCAGCGCGCCGAATGTCCCGCCGGCCAGCACCTGCGGCACGGTGTGGTCCCGTAACCGCACCCGGGACCAGCCGACCACGGCCAGCAGCGGCGCGGCGAAGAGCAGCCGGCTGCCGAAGATCAGCGCCAGGATGACCAGCGTGCCGGCGGCGACCGCCGAGTGGATCGACATCTTCCACCAGTGGCTGACCGTGACGGCCACGACAAGGCCGACCAGCCCGGCGACCCCCAGCGCCAGCACCGGACGGGGAGCGCCGAGCACGGCGAGCAGCGCGAGCCCCGCGGTGACCGAACCGAGGCCGATCAGCAGGGGCACTCTGCGCTGCTCCCGACGGCCGACGTGGTGGTCGGTGAGCCGGCCGCGTCGTACCCCGCCGACGATGTAGGCGAACGGGATGCCGGTGACGAAGAGGGTGGCGAGCAGACCCCATGCCAGGCCGTGACCGGTACGCGGGGCGCTGTGCCAGCTCACCGTGAAGATCAGCAGCGACACCAGGACGGCCGGCGCGGTCAGCTCGGTGACCAGCCGGGCCACCCGCAGCCCCGGGCCGGGCCGGGTGACCGGGCGGAGTTTCGCACCGCCGCCCACGCCACCCCCTCCGGTACGCGCCTACCCCGAACACCGCCGGCGCCGGATGGGCCGCGCCTGATCGTCACCGTACCGCCGGGGACAGCCTTGGGTACGTCGGTCGGGGGAGCGGCGAAGGGCTGACCGAGGGTGTCCTCGGACCCCCGGTGGGCGTCTGTGCGGACGGGCGGGCCGGCGCGTCGGGAGTGGAGGACGGCGGGGGGCGTGGTGGCCGGCTCGGACCGGGTGCTGGTCGGCACGGCCGTC
>NZ_JAEVHM010000356.1 GCF_016802865.1 Micromonospora parastrephiae
GCCGGCGGGCGGGGGCGTTCCCACGGGGGGACCCAGGCGGCGGCCTGGTCGGCCAGCGAGTCCCCGCGTTCCTCGTCACTCATCCCGCTCATCCTCCGTCGTTGCCGTCCCGGCCGGCCCGCCGGACTCCCCCGCCGGCTCCGACCCGGCCGGCTCCGACCCCGCCGACTCCGACCCGGCCGGCTCCGGGTCGGCCGGACTGCCGGCGTACTCGTCGACGTGCAGCTCGGTGTCACCGTCGGCCGGCCCGGTCCAGCGCACGGTCAACTCCTCCAGGGCCTGCTCCTGCACGAAGACGACCAGACCCTCCCGGTACAGCTCCAGCAGCGCGAGGAACCGGGCCACCACCTCCAGGGTGGCCTCGCAGTCGGCGCAGAGCAGCGAGAACGTGGCCGTGCCGGCGCGGCGCAGCCGGGTGGCGAGGATCGCCGCGTGCTCCCGGACACTCACCCGGACCATGTGCACGTGGGCGATGGAGACCTCCGGCACCGGCTTCGGGGTCATCGCCTTCACGGCCAGCTTCAACAGCCGCTGCGGGCCGATGCCGAGCACCAGGTCGGGCAGGGCCTCGGCGTACCGGGGCTCCAGGCTGACCGCCCGCGGATAGCGGCGACCGCCGACCGCCTCCAACTCGGCGATGTGCGCCGCGGCCTCCTTGTACGCCTTGTACTGCAACAGGCGGGCGAAGAGCAGGTCCCGCGCCTCCAGCAGGGCGAGGTCCTCCTCGTCCTCCACGTCGGCGGAGGGCAGCAGCCGGGCGGCCTTCAGGTCCAGCAGCGTCGCGGCGATCAGCAGGAACTCGCTGGCCTCGTCGAGGTCCCAGTCGTCGCCCATGGCGCGGATGTAGGCGATGAACTCGTCGGTGACCGTGTGCAGGGCCACCTCGGTCACGTCGAGCTTGTGCTTGCCGATCAGTTGCAGCAGCAGGTCGAACGGCCCGGTGAAGTTGGCAAGCCGCACCGTGAAACCGGTGGGTTGTACACCGTCGACCGCGGCGGCGGCGACCTCGGGCGGCACGGCCGGCGGGTCGAGGGGTGGCGCGGTCACCGCACGACCGTAGTCCACGAGACGGACACGGGGCTTTCCGGCTACCGCTCCGACTGGGCGGCGATCACCTCGCGGGCCAGCTGACGGTAGTTGCGCGCCCCGGAGGACGCCGGGTCCATCGTCGTGATGGGTGCGCCGGCCACCGTGGACTCGGGGAACTTCACCGTCTTGGTGATGACCGTCTGGTAGACCTTGTCGCCGAACGCCTCGACCACCCGCTGCAGCACCTGGCGGCAGTGGGTGGTGCGGCTGTCGTACATGGTGGCGAGGATGCCTTCCAGCTCCAGGTCGAAGTTGAGTCGCTCGCGCACCTTGTCGATGGTGTCCAGCAGCAGCGCCACACCGCGCAGGCTGAAGAACTCGCATTCGAGCGGAATGAGCACACCGTGCGCGACGGTCAGCGCGTTGATCGCCAACAGGCCCAGCGAGGGCTGGCAGTCGATCAGGATGTAGTCGTACTCCTTGCGGACCGACCGCAGGACCCGGGCCAGGGCCATCTCCCGGGCCACCTCGTTGACGAGCTGGATCTCCGCGGCGGAGAGGTCGATGTTGGCCGGCAGCAGGTGCAGGCCCGCCACGTCGGTCTTGATGAGGACGTCCTCGGCGGTCACGTCGTCCTGCATGAGCAGGTTGTAGACGGACAGGTCGAGGTTGTGCGGGTTGACCCCCAGGCCCACCGAGAGCGCGCCCTGCGGGTCGAAGTCGACCAGCAGCACCTTGCGGCCGTACTCGGCCAACGCGGCGCCCAGGTTGATGGTGGTGGTGGTCTTTCCGACGCCGCCCTTCTGATTGGCCATCGCGATGATGCGCGCCGGGCCGTGCCGATCGGTGGGCATCGGCTCGGGGATGGGCTTGCGCATCGTGTAGGCCGCCGGGTCCGCCGGACCCAGGTCCGCGCCGAGCGTGGCCTGCTGCTCGCGGAGCTCCGACGTCCAGGTCTCGGCACGGTCACCGTTGCCAGCCATGTCCTCGTTGCCCCCTCCCGACGACCCACCCGGCGTCGGAGCCGTCCGACGTCCTTCGCGGCGCCGCTGCGCACCCCGGTCGTGTCGCCCCAGGAGGTCCGCGCCGATGCCGACTGTACGCCACCGACCACCAGGGGGTTCGGCACCGGCCCGGCGTGTCGGGACCGACCGGCCGGCGGCCTCAGCCCCGGGCGCGCGGGTGGGCGGTGGCGTACACCTCGCGCAGACGCTCGACGGTGACCAGGGTGTAGACCTGGGTGGTGGTCACCGAGGCGTGGCCGAGCAACTCCTGGACCACCCGCACGTCGGCGCCACCGTCGAGCAGGTGGGTGGCGTACGAGTGGCGCAGGGTGTGCGGGGACACCGCCGCGGGTCCGTCGACCGGCAGTCCGGCGCGCACGGCGGCACGGCGCAGGATGATCCAGGCACCCTGCCGGGACAGCGCACCGCCCCGGGCGTTGAGGAACACCGCGGGGGTGCCCCGCCCCGCCGCGGCCAGCCCGGGCCGGGCCCGGACCAGGTAGGCCCGCACCGCCTCGATGGCGTACCCGCCGATCGGCACCAGCCGTACCCGGCCCCCCTTGCCGCGCAGCAGCACCGTGCCCTCGTCGACGTCCAGGTCGTCCACGGCGGCGCCCACCGCCTCGGAGATGCGCGCGCCGGTGCCGTACAGGAACTCCAACAGCGCCCGGTCGCGCAGCGCGAGCGGCGCGTCCTCGCCGGTCGCCGTGACCGGGCCGGCGGTCTCCAGCAGCCGGACCACGTCGTCGACCGGCAGCGCGCGG
>NZ_JAEVHM010000357.1 GCF_016802865.1 Micromonospora parastrephiae
GACCGTGCCCGGCTCCGGGCGGTCAGGCTTGATCCCTCCGCCGGGCAGGTCGGCCCCATCCCTCGGTGCGTGCGGTCGATCCGTGGGTCAGGATTTCCAGAGACTAGGAAAGATCTTCTGATGAGTAGTGGCTTTGCTGCTGTTGACGTTATTCGGGTGAAGAGGGACGGGGGCGTGCTGTCGGACGCGCAGATCGACTGGGTGGTCGACGCGTACACCCGGGGGGTCGTCGCCGACGAGCAGATGTCCGCGCTGGCCATGGCGATCCTGCTCAACGGCATGACCGGACCGGAGATCGCCCGGTGGACCGCCGCGATGATCGCCAGCGGTGAGCGCCTGGACCTCTCGGCGGTACGCCGGCCCACCGTCGACAAGCACTCCACCGGCGGCGTCGGCGACAAGATCACGCTGCCGCTCACCCCGCTGGTGGCGGCGTGCGGCGCTGCCGTACCCCAGCTCAGTGGGCGCGGCCTCGGGCACACCGGCGGCACGCTGGACAAGTTGGAGTCCATCCCCGGCTGGCGGGCCTCGGTGCGAAACGACGAGTTCATCGCCCAGCTCGACGAGGTCGGTGCGGTGATCTGCGCGGCCGGCGCCGGGCTCGCCCCCGCCGACCGCAAGCTGTACGCGCTGCGCGACGTGACCGGCACGGTGGAGGCGATCCCGCTGATCGCCAGTTCGATCATGAGCAAGAAGATCGCCGAGGGCACCGGCGCGTTGGTCCTCGACGTCAAGGTCGGCTCGGGGGCCTTCATGAAGTCCGTCGACCAGGCGCGCGAGCTGGCCCGGACGATGGTCGAGTTGGGGGGCGCGCACGGCGTGCGGACGGTCGCCCTGCTCACCGACATGTCCACCCCGCTCGGCCTGGCGATCGGCAACGCCGTCGAGGTGACCGAGTCGGTCGAGGTGCTGGCCGGCGGTGGACCGGCCGACGTGGTGGAGCTGACGCTGGCCCTGGCCCGGGAGATGCTCGACGCCGCCGGCCTGCCGGACGTCGATCCGGAGGCGGCGCTAC
Organism: Micromonospora parastrephiae; assembly: GCF_016802865.1. GTDB lineage: Bacteria > Actinomycetota > Actinomycetes > Mycobacteriales > Micromonosporaceae > Micromonospora > Micromonospora parastrephiae. The sequence continues at coordinate 1,016 of NZ_JAEVHM010000357.1, forward strand.
GCGACGGCCGGGCGATGGACTCCTGGCGGGCGATGATCCGGGCGCAGGGCGGCGACCCGGACGCGCCGATGCCGACCGCCAACGAGGTCGAGGTGGTCCGCGCCGCGCAGGACGGGTACGTGGCGGCCGTCGACGCGTACGCCATGGGGGTCGCGGCGTGGCGGCTCGGCGCGGGCCGGGCCCGCAAGGAGGACCCGGTGAGCGTTCCGGCCGGCGTGGTGCTGCACCGGCGTCCGGGTGACGCGGTGCGGGCCGGTGATCCGCTCTACGAGCTGCGCGCGGAGGACCCGACGCGGGTCCCGGCTGCGCTGGCGGAGGCGGCGCGCGCGGTGCGGATCGCGCCGACCGCGCCGACGGCGACGCCGCTGGTCATCGAGCGGATCGGCTGACCGGACGCCGGGTCGGGGTGGCGTGGTGCCGGTCACCCGGGAGCGCTATTCTCGCAGGCCAAGGGGGGACAGCCGGCGTTGAGCCGTCGCGAGCAGACAGGAAGTTGCCCCGTGACCGTCGTACCTGCCCCCGACCCGCGTGAGGTGCGCGAGGCGAGCCTGGACGAGCTGTCCCGGCTCGGCCTGCCGTTGCCGCCGGCCCAGTTTCCGCTCGTGTGGGAGCCGGGTGACGAGATCGAGTTGCGTCCGACGCCGGAGATCGAGGCGCGGGTCGCCGTCCTGCACCTGATCCTGGCCCGCTGTTTCGGGATGCCGGCGCAGGCGGCGATGAGCTGGCTGCTCGGTTCGCATCTGGTCGAGATGGTCACTCCGCCCGAGTGGCAGTTCGTGATGGGCGGCAAGGGCGACCACCGCTCGTTCGTGCTGCACCACGACGCGCTCTTCGCGCTGGCCTGGGTGCTGGGTCTGAGCAAGCAGCTCGACCCGACCCTGGCCGTGGACGAGCGACTGGTGGAGCGGCTGCCGCACATCGCCGAGGGGGAGACCTTTCCGCGCTGGCGGTCCCGGATCCTCACCGCGCCGCAGCACCCGGCGGACGCGGCGGCACTGCTCGACCTGCACTACTGCCTGGACTGGGCGTACCTGGAAACCGAGCGCAGCGGCCGGCGAACGCCGGGGCTGGTCGACGCGAACGCCATCGGCCAGCGGCGGTGGGCACTGGAGTGGGCGGTGATCCTGCGCGGGCCGTACCACGACGAGCCGCCCGGTTGGGAAGAGGTGGACCTCTCCACCTGAGCTCAGCGGGGCCGGTGGGCGTCGAGCCGGACCGCCACGGTCACCCGGACCGGTTCGGGCAGCGCGGCCACCCGGGCGGCGAGGGCGCCCGGGTCGGTGTGCCAGGCGCTCGGACCCATCCCGACCAGGGTGGCCACCTCGGTGCGGGTCAGGGCCAGCTCGGCACGGTGCACGGTCGAGCTGACCGGGGTGAAGTGCTTGCCCAGGCTGGCCGCCACCCGGTCGGCCTTGTCCGGGTCCACCCGCAGCAGGTCGAGGGCGTCCACCAGTTCGGTGAGATGGTCGGCGGCGGGCGTGACCACCAGCAGCGTGCCGGCCGGGTCGAGCACCCGGTGGAACTCCGGCCCGTTGCGCGGGGCGAAGACGTTCAGCAGCACGGCCGTCGAGCCGTCGGCCAGGGGCAGCCGCTGCCAGGTGTCGGCGAGCGCCGCGGCCGCCCGTGGATGCGCCCGGGCCGCGCGGCGCAGCGCCGGCTTGGAGACGTCCAGGGCCAGACCCACGGCGTCGGGCAGCGCCGCCAGCACCGCCGCGAGGTACCGGCCGGTGCCGGCGCCGGCATCCACACCAGGGG
>NZ_JAEVHM010000358.1 GCF_016802865.1 Micromonospora parastrephiae
GTGCGGCCCGGCCGGCGCGCTGCGCCCGGGCGGCGGCCTCGGTTGCGGCAGTCCATCCAGGAGCGGGCCCGGCCGGCGGTGCCGCCCACCCACTCGCCGACGTCACTGGCGCCGTCACCGAGGCGGCGCAGCAGCCCGACCAGCGGATCGGTGGACCGGCTGAACTCCTCCCGGTACGACTCGGCGGCGGCCTTGATCTCCTCCGACACGCTGGTCGAGGAGTCGTCGTCGCGGCGCGGATAGTCCCCGGCCAGCACCCGCCCGTACGCCCCGGAGTCGATCCACTGCCGCAGCTGCGCCGCTCGCGCCACCGGCGCCGGGTGCGTGCTCCACGCCGTCATCCGGATCTTGTGCAGGCTGTCGCGCAGGTCGCCGCCGCCGGCGTACTCGGCTGCCTGCTCAAGGAACGCGGTCGTGTCCACCTGGGACAGGTCACCGCCACCGGCCAGCTTCATCAGCAACCGCAGCGCGGCGGCCGGATCCTGCCCGGCGAGCAGACCGGCGCGGTCGGCGCTGAGTTCCGCCTTGCGCCACCACTCCAGCATCGCCGCGATGATCGCCCGCAGCGCGAACGCGCCCACCGGCAACCAGCTCAGGTTGGCCGCCCACCGGGTGAGGATCATGAGCATGGTCTTGTAGACCGCGTGCCCACTGCCCACGTGCCCCAACTCGTGGCCGAGCAGGCAGCGCAGCTCGTCCTCGTCGAGCTGCTGCACGCAGGCGGAGTTCAGCACGACGAACGGCCGGTCCAGCCCGACCGCCTCGGCACCCAGCCACGGCGACTGCGTCACGTACAACTCGGGCAGCTCCGCGACGTCGAGCGCCGCCGCGGCCTCGGTGTAGCGCTGCCACACCGCCGGGTACTGCCGATGGTCGACCCGGATACCGGACGCCAGCACGGACAGCCGGAAGCCCCGCTCGTTCCACATGCCGAAGAACGCGCGTACCACGTCGTCGAAACCGCGCAGCTCACGCAACGCGACAAGAGCGCCCCGGTCGGCCGGATGCTCCCAGGCCCGCGAGCTGATGCCGGTGAGGGTGATCCGGCGCCGCGCTGGCGCGTCCGCTGCCGTCATGGTGGGCTCCCCGTTCGCCGTAGCTCCTCGCATCGTGCCCCAGCCGGTGGCCGCCGTCCATGCCCCGCTCAGCGGACCCGCACGTAGTACCGATCGGCGTCGAGCGGCAGGCTCGGCGCGCCGTCGACCACCAGGTCGGCGCGGGCCGCGGTGTCGTCGGCGGCGAAGTGCGCCCGCTCCCCCGCATGCCAACGGCGCAACTCGGGCAGGATCTGCGGGCCGTCCCGCTCCACCGCCCGGCTCAGCCGCAACGACGCGGGCGCCGTCACGAACACGGCCAGCGTCACCTCCGGCCGGACGACCGCACGGGCGGCGCTGACCCCCTCCAGCACCAGCACCGGCGCCACCGGCACCGGCACCGGGCGGGGCAGGAAGGAGCGCCGCACCCAGCTGTACCGCCGGTACGCGCCAGGCCTACCCTTCCGCAGCGGGGTCAGCACCTCCTCGTCCAGCCGGGGCCAGAAGGTGAGCTGATCGTCCCACCCGTCGAGCAGATCGTCGGTGTGCACCACCGGCGGCCGGCCGCCGGGCAGCGCCGCCAGGGCCTCCGCGAGGTGCGCGGCGAACCGGCTCTTGCCCGCGCCGCTCGGCCCGTCCACCGCCACGAGCCGGGTCCGCCCCAACCGCGCCGGGCCCGCGAGCACCCGACGCGCCAACTCGGCGTACGCCTCGACGACCACCACCGGCGGTACGTCCCGGGCGGCTCGCTCAGTCGACCCGCCGACGTCCACGGTCTCGTCCTGGGCGGCTCGCTCCGGCCGGCCGCCGACGTCCACGGTCCCGTGGCCTGGTGCGGGCCGACCGGTTCCGGGATTCAGCGCCGCTCCACGTGTTCCGGCCGCTCGATGGCGGATCCGTCCACGGGTGGCTCGGTGCGCCGGTTCCGGCGCGTGTCGTCGGGGCCGCGCCACTGCGCGCGCTCCGCGACGAGCAGCTCCCTGGTGACGAGTCCGTGCACGACCGAAGTATGACCCCCACCCACGCCTCGGAGTCCATTGCGAAAGATCAGTGCCAAGATCGACGCAGTTTCCGTGCTGTCGGCCTGTCCCGGCCGGCCGACGGGATACCCCGACATCAGGGAAACCGAGTCGATCACGGCGTGTGGGCCGCCCCACCCGCCGGGCTGACCCGCCCGACCGACCGCCGTCGCCCGTCCCGTCACGTCCGGGGGAATTGGGGCGGCGGCGGGTGACGCCGGGCCCGTTCGCCGCCCGAGGTGGCATCCCAATCGGCATCATCGGGTGGTGCTCCGAGACGTGATGAGCCCCGGCATCGACGCCCTGCTCGAACAGGCCCGAGCCGGGCTGCACCGACTGACCCCGCAACAGACCGTCGAAGCGGTCCGAGGCGGGGCGCTGCTGGTCGACACCCGTACCGAGACGCAGCGCCGCGAGCAGGGCGACCTGCCCGGGGCGGTCGTCATCGACCGGACCGTGCTCGAGTGGCGCCTCGATCCGGCCAGCGCCTGGCGCATCCCGGAGGCGACCGGCTACGACCGGGAGATCGTGCTGGTGTGCCGGCAGGGCTACAGCTCCAGCCTGGCCGCCGCCAGCCTCCAGACCCTCGGCCTCCGCCGGGCCACCGACATGATCGGCGGCGTCGACGCGTGGCTGGCCGCCGGCCTCCCGACCACGGACCGCCCCGCCGACATCCGCCCCTAAACCCCACCCA
>NZ_JAEVHM010000359.1 GCF_016802865.1 Micromonospora parastrephiae
CTTCTCGCGTGCTCCCTCGCCGACGCGGAAACCGGCGCCTCAGCGCGGCAGCGGCGCGTCCGCCCGGCGCAGCGCCGCGAAGCCGGTCTCCCGCGCGCGGGCCGTGGCCAGCAGCCCGGCGACCGCCGACGCGTTGGTGATCTCACCGGCCAGGACCATGGCGACCGCCTCGTCCAGGTCGATCCGCACGACTTGCAGGTCGGCCTCTTCGTCGCGGCGCTCGTGGCGCTCGCCGGCCGGCACCTCGGCGAGGTCCCGGGCCAGGAACACCCGGACGACCTCGTTGGTGAACCCGGGTGAGCTGTGCAGGTCGACCAGCACGTCGACCCGCCCGGCGGTCAGGTCCGCCTCCTCGGCCAGCTCCCGCAGCGCCGCCGCCGGCAACTCCTCACCGGAGACGTCCATCAGCCCGGCCGGCAGCTCCCACAGGTGCCGCCCCACCGGGTGCCGGTACTGCCGGATCAGCACCACCTGACCGGCGTCGTCGAGCGCCACCACGGCCACCGCCCCGACGTGCCGCACGAGGTCACGCCGCGCGGTCCCGCCGCCCGGCATGGTCACCTCCTCGGTGACCACGTCGAAGATCCGCCCCCGGTACCGCTCCTCGCGGGAGCGCACCTCGTACCGGTGCTCCAGGCTGCTCACGAGGCGGATGACGCCTTCGTCGCGGCGCCGTTGCGGGCGGCCTTGCGCGTCGCCGGGGCCTCCGCCGCGTCCAGGTCGACCGGCAACTGGTCGGCCTGCGAGTACTCCACCGCCGCCTTGACGAACGAGGCGAACAGCGGGTGCGGGCGCGTCGGGCGGCTCTTCAGCTCCGGGTGCGCCTGGGTGGCCACGAAGAACGGGTGCAGACTCCGGTCCAGTTCGATGAACTCGACCAGCCGGCCGTCCGGCGAGGTGCCGGAGATGTGCAGGCCCGACTTGGTCAGCGCGTCCCGGTAGGCGTTGTTCACCTCGTAGCGGTGCCGGTGCCGTTCACTGATCTCGGTGCTGCCGTACGCCTCGGCCACGATCGAGCCCTCGGTCAGCGCCGCCGGGTACGCCCCCAGCCGCATCGTGCCGCCCAGGTCGCCCTTGCCGGCGACGATGTCCTCCTGGTCGGCCATCGTGGCGATGACCGGGTGGGCGGCCTGCTCGTCGAACTCCAACGAGTTGGCGCCGTCCAGGCCGGCCAGGTGCCGGGCCACGTCGATGGTCATGCACTGCAAGCCGAGGCAGAGGCCGAGCAGCGGAATGCCGTTCTCGCGGGCGTACCGGGCGGTGCCGATCTTGCCCTCGATGCCGCGCACCCCGAAACCGCCGGGGATCAGGACGCCGTCCACGCCGGCCAGGGCCGCCGCGGCGCCGGCCGGGGTGACGCACTCGTCGCTGGGCACCCAGCGCAGCTGCACCCGCGCCCGGTGACCGAAGCCCGCCGCCCGGATCGCCTCGCTCACCGACAGGTACGCGTCGGGCAGATCGACGTACTTGCCGACCACCGCGACGGTGACCGTGTGCCGGGGCCGGTGCACCCGCTCCAGCAGGTCGTCCCAGCTGGTCCAGTCCACGTCCCGGAAGGAGAGCCCGAGCCGGCGCACCACGTACGCGTCCAGCCCCTCACGGTGCAGCACCTTCGGGATGTCGTAGATGCTGGGCGCGTCCGGCGCGGCGACGACCGCCTCGGCGTCCACGTCGCAGTAGAGCGACAGCTTCTCCTTGAGCTTCACCGGGATCTCCCGGTCGCAGCGCAGCACGATGGCGTCGGGCTGGATACCGATGTTGCGCAGCTGCGCCACCGAGTGCTGCGTCGGCTTCGTCTTCAGCTCACCCGACGGCGCCAGGTAGGGCACCAGCGACACGTGCAGGTAGAAGCAGTTGTCGCGGCCCAGGTCGTGGCGGACCTGACGGATCGCCTCGAGGAACGGCAGCGACTCGATGTCGCCGACCGTGCCGCCGACCTCGGTGATCACCACGTCGGGCAGGTGGCCGTCCTCGTCCGGGTCGGCCATCGCCAGGATCCGCGACTTGATCTCGTTGGTGATGTGCGGGATGACCTGGACGGTGTCGCCCAGGTACTCGCCGCGCCGCTCCTTGGCGATCACGTCGGAGTAGATCTGGCCGGTGGTGACGTTCGCCTTGCCGGACAACGCCCGGTCCAGGAAACGCTCGTAGTGCCCGACGTCGAGGTCGGTCTCGGCGCCGTCCTCGGTGACGAAGACCTCACCGTGCTGGAACGGGTTCATCGTCCCCGGGTCGACGTTCAGGTAGGGGTCGAGCTTCTGCATCACCACGCGCAGCCCGCGCGCGGTCAGCAGGTTGCCGAGGCTGGAGGCGGTGAGGCCCTTACCCAGCGAGGAGGCGACGCCCCCGGTGACGAAAATGTGCCTGGTCGTCCGTGCTGATGGGGCCAAGGCCTGCTCCCGTGTCGTCTGTCGCGGTCATGCAGACCGCCGTGCTTGATCAGCTCAGTGATCACGCGATCCACGGGATTCGACGGTAACACCTCCCGGGCGGGTACCCGCAGGCCGCACCCCGGCTGCGACACCACCGGGTCACCACGACGACGCCCGGCGCTCAGGGAGCGGCAACCTCGGTCGATGATCGGGTGATCTGCCGAGGCGGTACCACCGCGGTTGGCTCCGGCGCGTCGTCGACGTCCGAGGGCCGCTCGACCGCCGTACCGAGGGGTGGGGCCAGCGACGACCGGGGTGGGCTCGCGGGCGGGCCGCTGAGC